>NZ_JACBEZ010000027.1:0-53549 GCF_013391465.1 Acinetobacter sp. SwsAc2
GCCACCGAATTTCTTCGCACATACAGTTGCAATTGCAGCTGTTAAAGTTGTTTTACCATGGTCAACGTGACCGATTGTGCCCACGTTAACGTGTGGCTTATTACGTTCAAACTTAGCCTTAGCCATGAGATCTTCCTTTTTAAACTACTCATGCAGGATCACTGCATGAGCACTTGGTTTTTAACTATGAATTAGTTTGGGCTTATAGTAATCGAAAGATTACTCGTCGTCACCTTTTTTACCGCCAGACTGGAATTTAGAAATGATGCCTTCAGCCACGTTACGTGGAGTTTCAGCATATTTAGCAAATTCCATAGAGTATGTTGCACGGCCTTGAGACATAGAACGCATTTGAGTCGCGTAACCAAACATCTCTGCAAGTGGAACTTCAGCTTTAATTGCTTTAGTACCGCCAGGCAAGTCATCCATACCTTGAACCATACCACGACGACGGTTTAAGTCACCCATGATATCGCCCATGTAGTCTTCTGGAGTTTCTACTTCAACTTTCATGATCGGTTCAAGCAAGATAGGATCTGCTTTCATGAAACCGTCACGGAATGCGTAAGAACCTGCCATCTTGAACGATAATTCGTCCGAATCGACATCGTGGTAAGAACCGTCAAACAATGTAGCTTTGATGCCTACAACTGGGTAACCAGCAAGGACACCATTCTTCATACGCTCTTGGATACCTTTATCCACAGCACCGAAGAATTCTTTAGGAACTACACCACCAACAACTTCTTCAGCGAACTCGTAGTCTTTACCAGCATCAGCATCCATTGGCTCTAAACGTACGTATACGTGACCAAATTTACCTTTACCACCAGTTTGACGAACGAATTTACCTTCTTGTTCAACTGACTTTTTGATCGTTTCACGGTAAGAAACCATTGGTTTACCAATGTTTGCTTCAACACCGAATTCACGCTTCATACGGTCAACAATAATGTCAAGGTGAAGTTCACCCATACCAGCGATGATTGTTTGACCTGACTCTTCATCAGTACGAACGCGGAATGATGGATCTTCCTTAGCCAAACGACCTAAAGCAATTGACATTTTTTCTTGGTCAGCTTTAGTTTTTGGTTCAACAGCCAATGCAATTACTGGCTCTGGGAATTCCATACGCTCAAGTGTGATGACATTTTTCTCATCACAAAGTGTATCACCTGTAGTTACGTCTTTAAGACCTACACACGCAGCGATATCACCCGCACGAATTTCTTCAACGTCTTGACGATCGTTCGCGTGCATTTGCACGATACGGCCGATACGTTCACGTTTAGATTTAACTGGGTTATAAACAGAATCACCTTGTTTAAGAACACCAGAGTAAACACGTACGAAAGTTAAGTTACCTACGAATTTGTCGTTCATGATTTTGAACGCAAGTGCAGAGAACGGAGCTTCGTCAGATGCTTCACGAATCGCTTTAGTTTCAGCTTTATCGTCAAGAACACCTTCAATCGCTTTAACTTCTGTAGGCGACGGTAAGAATTCAATTACTGCGTCCAACATACGTTGAACACCTTTGTTTTTGAATGCTGTACCACAAAGCATTGGTTGAATTTGACAAGCCAAAGTTTGAACACGTAGACCATTAACGATATCTTCTTTAGAAAGATCGCCTTCTTCTAGGTATTTGTCCATTAGCTCTTCAGAAGCTTCAGCAGCAGCTTCAACCATGTTTACACGCCATTCTTCAGCAGTAGCTTGAAGTTCAGCCGGGATTTCACCGTATTCAAACTTCATACCTTGTGAAGCTTCGTCCCAAATGATCGCTTTCATTTCGATCAAGTCGATTACGCCTTGGAAGTTTTCTTCAGCGCCAACAGGGATTACTACAGGTACTGGAGATGCACCTAAACGTGTCTTCATTTGTTCAACAACACGGAAGAAGTTGGCACCAGTACGGTCCATCTTGTTCACGAATGCTAAACGAGGCACTTGGTATTTGTTCGCTTGACGCCATACAGTTTCAGACTGAGGTTGTACACCACCTACAGCACAGTAAACCATACACGCACCATCAAGAACACGCATAGAACGTTCAACTTCAATTGTGAAGTCAACGTGTCCCGGTGTATCAATTACGTTGATACGGTGTTCAGGGAACTGTTTAGACATACCTGACCAGAATGTAGTCGTAGCAGCAGAAGTAATGGTAATACCACGTTCTTGCTCTTGCTCCATCCAGTCCATTGTTGCTGCACCATCGTGTACTTCACCAATTTTGTGAGATACACCTGTGTAGAACAAAATACGTTCTGTAGTCGTGGTTTTACCAGCATCAATGTGCGCAGAAATACCAATGTTACGATAACGAGAAATTGGGGTTTGACGAGCCATGATTTCTTGCATTCCTAAATTTTGTTGTTTAAAACAGGCGCTTTAAGCTGACGAACAGCTTAAAGCGATTCGATGACAGTTTGGCGTAAGCCAAGCTATCACCCTCCTGAATAGGGGCTGTTTTAGTCGCTTAGAAGCGGTAGTGAGAGAATGCTTTGTTGGCTTCAGCCATACGATGCACGTCATCACGTTTTTTAACCGCTGCGCCTTTACCTTCAGCTGCATCAAGCAACTCACCAGCAAGACGTAAAGCCATAGTTTTTTCAGAACGCTTAGCAGCAGCATCTACTAACCAACGCATAGCTAGAGCAGTACGACGGGATGGGCGTACTTCCATAGGTACTTGATAAGTAGCACCACCAACACGGCGTGCTTTTACTTCAACCATAGGACGAACTTTTTCAAGAGTAGTCTCGAAAAATTCAACTGGGTCTACTTTGTTTTTTTCTTGAACGCGGTCTAAAGCACCGTAAACGATACTTTCAGCAATAGATTTTTTACCATCTTGCATTACGTGGTTCATGAATTTAGCGATTGTTTGGCTGCTGAACTTAGGATCCGGAAGGATTTCACGAGCAGCAACTACGCGACGTCTTGGCATTTTAAACTACCTATATATATGACACTTCAGGTTAATCCAGCCGTAGCACAAAGTGTCATGTGCTTTCGCTGGCCTTACTACACGTCGCTTGAATTTCACAAAATTAATGCAGAAATCAGACAAGCGAGACGATAAAGGATTGCAGTTCTAGCGAACTAAGATGTTAATCTCGAAAGATTATTTCTTAGGACGTTTAGTACCGTATTTAGAACGAGACTGGTTACGATCTTTCACACCAGCACAGTCTAAAGAACCACGAACGGTATGGTAACGTACACCTGGTAAGTCTTTAACACGACCACCACGGATAAGAACAACACTGTGCTCTTGTAGGTTGTGGCCTTCACCACCGATGTAGCTAGAAACTTCAAAGCCAGAAGTTAAACGCACACGGCAAACTTTACGCATTGCTGAGTTAGGTTTTTTAGGTGTAGTTGTGTAAACACGTGTACAAACACCACGACGTTGTGGACAAGCCTTCAACGCAGGAACTTTAGATTTTTCAACTAAAGTCGTACGACCCTTACGGATCAACTGATTTGTTGTTGCCATTTGGCAATTCTCCCGTTAATAAAAAACCCAAAAAAAGACGACTTTTTGAGGGCATGCAATTGTAAGCTAAGACGTAAAAATGGTCAACATTTCAAACTACATGTAATGCTGACCAAATCAGGACTTTTACAAATTTCTATCTATTTTAAAGGGTTTATTTTTTACTTGGCGCATTTCGTCTTTTTGTAACCTTTTTTTCGGTCGGCTCTACCGCAGGTTTAGCAGCGACTTTTGAAGCTGTGTCAGGTTTATTTTCCGTGAAAGACTCACTATTGTTCTGTGTAGCCTCCTCAGCCTCATCCATTGGATATAAATCTGCAAGATCCTCTTCCATTTGTAGGGCTGGTTGCTGCGGTGCGACAGCATCATGAGGCTCAACCATTTGATCTGCGAGCTGTTCCAGCCCTTGTTGAACACGCTCTTCGGTTGCGACAGGCTCTGTGACTTTGTCGGACTTTTTCTGAACTTTTACCTTAGCAATACTTTGATGACCATTTAACTCCATTTCAGCCCCAAGCTTCAAATCTAAGCTATCGGTCTCTGATGTATTGCGCTGTGACAACAGTTTTGGCGAGGCTTTCACCAAAAGCTCAAGTGAGCGTTCATATGCAGTTAAAGCACTCAGGCTGGTATCTTTTTGTTGGATGATATACTGGCGGGCTTGTGAAAAAACCAGTTGTGCTTTTTGGTGTACATCATCAACGAGACGCCAACTATAAGCTGCACTCACCCCTGCACTGGCAATTGGTGTGAGTTTTGCCAGCTTATTCAGTAGCGATAGGTTGGCAATCGACTGTCCCCATTTCAGCTGACCATCGGCATTGGTCAACCATTTCTTTAAGGCTTCAATGTCATTGCTTGAACCTAAAAGCTGTTGTAACTGAGAGACATCATGGGTTTGCAAGGTACTTGAAATGGCTTTTATCGCCATCAACAAAGTTTGTTTTTCCGCAATCAGCCCAAGATCAATCTGTTTAAAAATAAACTGGACGATGTCTTGATCGGACTCTTTAGTTAAGTCAAAACCATAAGAACGTCCCACTTGGTAGATCATACGTAACGACATCACCAAGGAAGCGGGCACATCTACGGTTGAGCCCACAAAGCCTGTTGCACCAGTCAGTGCGCCTTGCAAGATGGCAATAATTTTATTTTGTTCAGACAATGCCTGACTAATCCGTTTTGAACGGTCGACATCTTGGGTCAACATCTCTAAATCACGCACGCCCGCTTCATCTAAAACGGCATCGACCGAGCTCATACTCGAGCTAAATTGATTAAGCTGGCTAAAAAAATAATCTGCGGCTTTATCGGAAAGTTGTGGCGACACAAAATGCGCGACTCGATTTGCGTTGACATAATGACGTCCCAATAAATGCCGTGATACTGTCGGCAGATGGTCTCTTAAGACTTGCTGCGGATTTTCATAACGCTTATTTTTCGATTTTGTTTTTGTGCTTGCACTATCACCAGTTGTAGCATTGGTCAGTGCTGAGGCCGTATCTGGGCTCACTTGGTTTAATATGTTTAAACCTGTATGGCTGAGCTTTTTAGCCACTCCGAAGGCATTTGAAAAGAAACCACTGCGCTGTTTATTGTTTGAATCCGCCATTCCGTACCCCGTGCTTTATAATCTTTCATTTCTAGCTAAATACTAGGTGTAGTACGCATTTATCTCAATAAGAATATGTGTCTTTTAGTAAAGTTGAAATGCCCTGCTCCCGATTTTAAGACAAGTCAAATTGGCATAGGATTTGCCATAAGAATTAAAAATTCTTTCTGCTATTATGATCTGCATTGAAAACATAAGAGTTGCAATTGGCTTAGAAATAAATTGTTGATTCATCTTTAAGCGTAACTCTGCAAAACCACCATATAAGGGATCTTTAAATGAAACGTGTAGTAATCACTGGCATGGGTATCAACTCATGTATCGGTAATACTTTGGAAGAAGTTACTCATGCATTACAAAACGGGATTTCTGGGACACGTTTTAACCCAACCTATGCTGAACTCAATTTTAAAAGCCATATCAGCGCTGCTGCTGAACAAGACTTTGATGGCATCGACCGTAAGCTAAAACGCTTTATGGGTGTTTGTGCCATGTATGCATACAATGCTGCGGTTGCTGCGGTTGAAAATGCAGGCTTAACAGCAGAGCAAATTGGTGGCAATCCACGCTATGGTATCGCGGGCGGTTCAGGTGGTGGTTCAACTGCATCTGTAGTTGAAATGAAAGAATTGTTAGACACCAAAGGCGCACGTAAAGTTGGTCCGTTCTTCGTACCACGTAATATGTCGAACACAATTACGGCAAACGTTGGCGTTGCTTTTAAAATGCAAGGTGTTGCACACACCATTACCAGCGCATGCGCAACGTCTGCTGATGCAATTGGTTATGCCTACAACCTAATTCAACTCGGCAAACAAGACTTAATGCTTGCGGGTGGTGGTGAAGAAGATCACTGGTCTCAAAGCTTGTTATTTGATGCGATGGGTGCACTGTGCTCAAAATACAATGACACACCAGAAACAGCGTCTCGCCCTTATTCAGCAGACCGTGACGGTTTCGTGATTGCTGGCGGTGGCGGTTTTGTAGTACTTGAGTCTTTAGAACATGCGCAAGCACGTGGTGCCAACATTTTAGCTGAAGTGGTGGGCTATGCTGCAAACAGTGATGGTGCAGACATGGTTGCCCCATCGGGTGAAGGCGCAACACGTTGTGTACTGATGGCACTTGAAGAAGCAAAACAACACGGCGTAAACAAAATTGACTATGTGAATACGCATGGTACGTCGACGCCTGCTGGTGACATCACTGAATTAAAAGCAATGGAACGTGCATTTGGCGAAGGTCAAGTTCCTCCACTGAGCTCGACCAAATCAATGACGGGTCATAGCTTGGGTGCTGCTGGCGTACAAGAAGCGATCTACTCGGTCCTAATGATGCAAAATGACTTTATTGCACCAAACATCAACGTGACTGAACTGGATGAAGGCGCAAAACCATTTGATATCGTGCTTGAAAAACGTGACGCAAAATTGAATACTGTGATGAGTAACAGTTTCGGTTTTGGCGGCGTAAATGCATGTCTCATTTTCAAAAAGTGGGAAGGCTAAGCCGCCCATTTTAGGGTGACTTGATGGATGCTCCTTCTGATGCTTTCTTGTGGGTAAAAGCATTACATATTATTGCCGTGGTGTGTTGGTTCGCTGCATTGTTCTACTTACCACGGCTCTATGTTTACCATGCCATGAGTGATGATGCCGTCAGTCATCAACGTTTCGAGGTTATGGAACGCAAGTTGTACCGTGGCATTATGTGGCCGTCGATGATTGCAACACTGATCACGGCACACTTCTTGGTGGATTGGGGTGATGCAACGCGCCACTACCATGAAGCCCTGTGGTTCTACCTCAAAGTCGGCTTGGTTGGACTGTTAGTGATTTACCATTTTGTTTGCGGTTATTACCGTAAGAAATTGATTGGTCATGCGCACTACAAGTCACACAAATTTTGGCGCTTCTTTAATGAAATGCCGACCCTCATTTTATTTGCTGTGGTGATTTTAGTCGTGGTTAAACCGACATTTTAAAATCCCACACTTAAAAAGCCCCGATTGATTCGGGGCTTTTTAATATCTATAAAAAATCAACAGCACAGCCAAAGATCAGCGCTATGACCGTATCCAAGCTTGACGAATTTTTAAATTGAGCGGGGTCGAATAATATTTCTCAATCGCCCAACTCAAAATAAACACCGCGATAAAATAAACAGGCAACAACATCAACTTTTCAGCCGCTAAAGTGTCTTTGGGGAAATACACCACTTTCATTAAGCCGAGAACAATTAAGTGAAACAAATACATTTCATAGCTACGCTGCCCAATCCAAACCAAACTCCGTGCCGTGGATGAGGTAGGTTTAACTTTCGGGTCTTGGGTAAAACACAATATGAGTAAAGCCGTAAGTAAAGCAAATACGCTGATGCCCCAAGTACTCACCTCTTTGATGGGTGCATAAAAATATAAAGCGGTCATCAAAAACGATATCACAGCAACAATTACTTTTGGATTATAAATGGCAGCTTTAAAATGTTGCGCATACATTGCAGTGAGGCAGCCAATGGCAATCCCATCAAAGCTGGAGAAATAATGATACAGATAAGCGCCGCTTTCCTCGCCAAAATGGAGGGCACGAAAATACGGTGCATACGCGATGACAGCGAGCAGAAAAACAATAAAGCCTTTGCCTCGACCCAGTGCTAAACACAGGACAGGAAATGCTAAATAGAAGACTTCTTCAACCGATAAAGACCACAATACGCCCAAAGCATAGTTCACCCAGCCGTATTTAATAATCAATAAATTCATCCAGAAGCTCAACGCTGAAAGAACAGTCACAGCATAGGAGACCTCTACGCCATTGGGCGACTGATTGAGAAAGGGTTGCAACCCTAAACTTCCGAGCACACTGACCATCGCAACCAATAACACCAGACACGGTATGATTCGGGCAATACGACGGATATAAAAATCTTCCAGCTTAATCTGCGCCAAAGATCCACTACGCTGTAAAGTATGCTGGGTAATCAAAAAACCTGAAATGACAAAAAACATGGTTACACCATAGTTGCCGTTTCGGGCAATCAAGGTACTTAAGCTCCCCCCCAATGGGGATACCGAGAAAGGTATCGTGTAATTTATACGGAATATTGAAATGGTGAATCAGCACCAACAGGATGGACACGCCACGCAGAATGTCGATTTTATAATTACGCATAAATCATTATTAAAATTTTAAAGTGCCTCATTAAAAGTGAAATCGCCTGATTTAGACAGCTTTTATATATAAAAACATACAATTATCTAACACTGAATTAGAACCCATTGATTCAGCTCAAGCAAAAAGAAAGCCCTGCTTTTGCAGGGCTTTCTTTCAAATATCAAAAGTACAGAATGAGTTTTAGCTATTTACTGCGGAGTCTTACTGTTTTAAGTTTTAATTGCTTAAGTTCGTTTTGTTCCTTGCGAAGTTGTACTTCTCATTCGCCAAAAGAACCAAAAACATTTGTCATCCGCAAAACCTGTTGACTTTCTGTATTTAAAAAAATTTCGTTGCAAAAACAGTCCACTTTAAATGCTAGACAGGTTACGGATGACATCGTCACGTATCGAATAAAACCCCAAACTTAAAAAGAAAATACCAGTCAGTTAAGAAACTGACTGGTATTACTACTTATGCAGGGCTTTCTTTCAAACATCACTTGTACAGAATAAATGTTACTTAGTTGTCCAATTGCTGCCCTAACAGACGTTTTTTCATACGTGGTTTATACAGCAGTTGATACGTCACGGCTAAAATAATCACCCATAATGGACTGATCATCAATGCGCGAAGGGTATCCGCCTCTAAACTCAAAATAATCAACGTAAAGAACAAGAAGATTAAGACCACATAAGACATCCAAACACCGCCTGGCATTTTAAAGGTCGATTTTGCATGTAGCTCAGGACGCAATTTACGGTAGCGGATATAGCACACCATAATAATGCTCCAGATACTGATGAACAGAATCACACACAATGAGCTGGCTAATGTAAAGGCTTCAACCGTGTTTGGTACAAAGTACTGCAGCGCAGCACCTGCCATGATAAAAGCACATGAGAAGAATAAGCCTTTTGCTGGCACCGCACGTTTTGATAGACGCGCTAGGCTCTGTGGTGCTTGCCCTTCTCTTGCCAAACCAAACAGCATCCGTGATGTAGAGAACACACCACTATTCATTGAAGACATCACTGAAGACAGCACAACCAAGTTCATAATGATGGCTGAAGTTGGGATACCTGCATGTAAAAATAGTGAAACGAACGGGCTTTGATCCGCAGGAATTTGATTCCACGGCGTCACTGACATCACTACAAATAATGACAAGACATAGAACAAAATGATACGGGTTGGAATCGCATTCACTGCTTTCGGTAAGTTCTTTTCAGGATCTTTGGTTTCAGCAGCCATGGTTCCAATTAGCTCTACACCGACAAAGGCAAAGAGTGCAATTTGAAAACCGGCCAAGAAGCCATCGGCACCTTTAGGAAACATGCCGCCATACGACCAGACATTGGTAAAGCTGGAAGCCGTGCCATCCGGTGAGTGAAAATGGCTGAATACCATAAAGCCGCCTATCACGATCAGCCCTAAAATGGCTAAAATTTTGATTAAAGCAAACCAAAATTCAATTTCACCAAAGAGTTTCACAGTCAGCAAATTTAACCCAAGGACAAACAGCACACAGCCGACACTGATTAAAGCCTGCCCCATGGGAGTAAAGGCCATGTCTGGCGGGAGCCAAAAACCAAGATAGTTAATAATGGCTGCCAAGTCCGCAATACCGACCAAGACCCAACCGAGCCAATAGGACCAACCGATATAGTAACCCGCACCTGGCCCAATCAGATCATGAGCCATATCGATAAACGACTTATAGTGCAAATTTGACAATAAAATTTCGCCCAATGCACGCATCAGGAAGAAGAACATGGTCCCGATAATCATATAAATGATCAGAATCGAAGGACCAGCAAGAGAGATTGTTTTGCCCGAACCCATAAACAGGCCCGTACCAATCGCGCCACCAATGGCAATCAATTGTAGGTGGCGGTTGGATAATTTCCGTTGTAATTCATGCGATGATGCATTTGCACCGTCAGCTTGTGGGGTAGTCGTCATAATTTAACATCCTGTTAAAGTCCTTTTTTGCGTATAAACCATGTTCATACAGTGCTCGTTATCCTAACGGGCGGCATTTATACGCTCATCAGCACTTCAGTTGAAACCCAAGCGCTGATATACACGGGGAGAGTTTAAAAAAATTAGTTTTGTGCAGCTGTCACTGCAATTTCGATCAACCAGTTTGGATTAACCAAATCAGCCTGAATCGTGGCACGTGAAGGCGCTACACAACCATTCATCCAATCAATCCAAATCGCATTGACTGTAGAAAAATCAGAGAGATTTTTGATGTAAAGCTGAGCAGATAACAAACGTGATTTATCTGTATTTGCCAAAGCTAAAAGCTCATCAATTGTTGCTAAAATTTCACGGGTCTGACCTGCGACATCATTGTCGGTATTTTTTGGCACTTGCCCTGACAAATACACCACTTGATTAAACACAGTGACTGCACTCATGACTTCGTTGGTGTTGAATTTTTGAATGTCTGAATGTGACATAGGTCTTTCCTTGTATGAAACTGTATAAAAATAAAATTTAATCTTGGATAAAATTGACACGTGCAGTGACAGCACACATCAGCTCATAGCCAATCGTGCCTGAACCTGCTGCGACTTCATCAATGCTAAGCACAGTGCCCTGTTTCGATGTACCCCACAGCACCACTTCGCTGCCAACTTGGGCATTTGGAAGGTGAGATAAATCGACTGCTAACATGTCCATGCTGACACGTCCGACCAAGCTACTGCGTTGTCCATCGACTAAAATAGGCGTACCTGTTGCGGTAATCCGTTGATAACCATCGGCATAACCACAAGCTACAATACCCACACGCATGTCGGTTTCAGCAATGAACTTTGAGCCATAACCAACGCTATCGCCTGCTTTTAACTGCTGAATGGCAATCAACTCGCTGCGCAAACTCATGGCAGGTTGCAAATCCCAGTCTTGAATCGAATGGCTTGGATAATCTGGAGAACTACCATAGAGCATGATGCCGCTACGGATCACATCCGACTGCAACTGTTCATGGCGTAAGATGGCTGCGCTGTTGCTAACAGAACGGGCACCCGGCAGATCATGGGTAATGGCATCAAATAACTGACATTGATGCGCAATGCCATCACGCCCGAAACGCTCACCATCGGCATCTGAAAAATGCATCATATGGGTTAAACATTGAACTTGAGGCAAGCTGGAAAGCTGCTGCCACACTTGACGGTACTGTTCAGGGCGGAAACCCAAACGGTTCATGCCGCTGTTCATTTTTAAATAAACATCAAACTGCGCATTTAAAGGAAAACGCGCTAACCATTCGAGTTGATATTCACTATGAATACTGAAGCTTAGACCCAGCTCATGGCAGTCAAATAGATCTTGCTCTGAGAAAATACCTTCGAGTAACAGAACTGGACCTGTCCAGCCCAAAGCACGGATGCGTTTTGCTTCTGCCAAATCGAGCAGCGCAAAACCATCGGCAGATTTGAACGCTTGATAGACGCGTTCAATCCCATGACCATAGGCATTGGCTTTGACCACCGCATAGACTTGGCTATTCGGCATTTTAGTGCGAGCAACATTTAAATTATGCTGCAGTGATTGGCTATGAATCACTGCAGTAATTGGACGTGGCATTTTCTTCTTCCTTGAATCAATATGACCTAAAAACGAATTAGGCTGCTGAAGGGTAACGTTGAATCGATAAGCCTTCAGTACTGATGTCTGGTTGATGATTCATCACTAAGTCACTAATAAGCTTGCCTGAACCACATGCCATGGTCCAACCCAAGGTGCCGTGTCCTGTATTCAAGAATAGGTTTTTAAAACGAGTCGCACCAATAATCGGCGTAGAATCTGGTGTCATTGGACGTAAACCGGTCCAGAAACTTGCTTCAGCTAAGTTTCCACCTGGGAATAAGTCTTGAGTGACCATCTCCAAGGTTGCACGGCGGTCTTGGTTTAACCCGTGGTTGAAACCACTCAGTTCAGCCATACCACCCACGCGGATACGTTGGTCAAAACGCGTGATGGCAATTTTATAAGTTTCATCAAGAACCGTAGACTGCGGTGCAAATGCAGGATCTATAATTGGAATGGTCAGTGAGTAGCCTTTGACAGGATACACAGGCAAATTCAAATTCAATGGTTTCAAGAAATCACGTGAATAACTACCAAAAGCAAGCACATAACGGTCTGCTGTAAGCACTTGACCATCAACCACCACGCCTTTGATTTCATCGCCTTCAACCACAAGTTTTTCAACATTTTGGTTAAATTTAAATTCTACGCCCATGTCTTTCGCAAGGTTTGCCAAAGCGTTGGTAAATAAGTAACAGTCACCTGTTTCATCATTCGGTAGGTGTAAACCACCGACCAGTTTGTCTTTGGCATAGGCTAAAGCTGGCTCGACTTTGGCTAAGTCATCTTTTAATAATAGTTCGTAGTCGACGCCACATTCTTTTAACACTTGAATGTCACGTTGTACTGCATCCAGCTGTGCTTCATTACGGAAAACCTGCAAAGTTCCTTTCGCACGGTTTTCATAGTGAATGCCTGTTTCTTTACGCAGTTCACGTAAGCAGTCACGGCTATATTCAGCAACACGCGTCATACGCTCTTTGTTAATAGCATAGCTTTGTGGATTGCAGTTTTTCAACATTTGCGCCATCCAGTTCAACTGCCACATGCTACCATCGATGTTAATCGCTAACGGTGCATGGTGTTGGAACATCCACTTTACGGCTTTAAACGGAATACCAGGTGCAGCCCACGGTGTAGAATAACCTGGAGAGATTTGCCCTGCGTTACCAAAGCTAGTTTCTTCAGCAGGACCAGCTTGACGGTCTAAAACCGTAACGCTTGCGCCTTGTTGTGCAAGGTAATACGCACTTGCAACTCCGATGACACCACTACCTAAGACAATTACACGCATGACTGATCCCTTACACACACTAGTTTATTTCACTAGTATATTTTTAGGTTAATAGTTTTTTTCACTGTTTTTAATATTATAATCTAGGTAAATCGCCATTTTTGTCGCGCTAAAATTCTAAACATAGGAAATTTATAATGCGTAAATTAGATCGGATTGATCAGCAGATTTTAGACATTTTGCAGCGCGATGGACGAATTGCGATTAGTGAATTGGCTTCTCGCGTTAACCTCTCAACTACACCCTGTTCAGAGCGTGTCAAACGCTTAGAGCGTGATGGTATTATCATGGGTTACTACGCACGCCTCAATCCACAACTGGTCGATCGAAACTTATTGGTGTTTTTAGAGATTAAGCTGTCAGCCAAGTCTGGCGATGTGTTTGATCAAGTGGCACGTGACTTGGTCGAAATTCCTGAAGTTTTAGAATGCCATCTGATTTCAGGTGAATTCGATTATTTGGTCAAAGCCCGTTTAAAAGAAATGAGTGCTTACCGACGCCTATTGGGTGATTTACTGAAAAAACTGCCCTCTTCAGCATCATCGCACAGTTATATTGTGATGGAAGAAGTCAAAGAAAGTTTTTATTTGGACATTCGCTAACAGCTTATTAAAAATACGCATTTTAAAAATGCATTCATTTTAAATATTTAAAACCTATCGATTCCCTATTGGAAGTTCTGCACCATGTTTAACAAACTCATGTCTAGTCTTGGCTTACAAGGCATTCAAGTCGATACTCGTCTACACACCACCGCACCACAAGCGGGTCAAGCCATTCAGGGTGAGGTTATTTTTAAAGGTGCCGCGTCTAATAAAATTATCAACGGTATTTATTTAAAGCTCATGACCACAGCCGAGGTTGAGTCAGATGATGCTGAGTACAATAGCGCGTTAAGTATTGCCGAATGGCACATTAGCGGGGCTTTTGAGTTACAAGCCCATCAGTCACATACATTTCCTTTTTCGATTCAACTACCCTTTGAAACGCCAGTTACAGATGTGCCTTGCCGCGTCAATAAAACCCGAGTGTGGTTACATACACATTTAGATGTGGACTGGGGGCTCGATGCCACGGATAAAGACTATTTACAAATTTTACCGACACCAGCTATGCAGGCGTTTATTCAAGCCATGCAGCAATGCGGTTTTCAGTTGATGACCGTCGATGTTGAAAAAGGTCAACTACGAGGCAATGGCTTCCACTCAAGCATTGGTTGTTATCAAGAACTTGAATTTAAACCTACGCAATTGTTCAACAGCATCAATGAAGTTGAAGTGTCCTTTGTGGCAGAGCAACATCAAACCCATGTGCTTTTAGAAGTGGATCGTAAATTTCGTGGTGATGGCTTCAACAGCCTTACCATTCTCCATCAGCAAGCCAATCCTGCACAGTTAGTGAATGAAATTAGACGTATGTTGGGACTTTAATTTTTAATCCCTGCGCACGACTGTTTAAATGTAGAAAATCGTGCGCAGTCGAAAAAGGCGTTATTTAAATCCTGTCCGAATGAAATTCTGTCTGAGTTAAATAAAGTCCAAGACATCGGCAAAGGTTTTAATTCGTGCTTTAGGTGCGGCTTCCGTCAACTCTTGATCAGAACCATAACCATATTCCACCGCAATGGTTTCAATGCCGTTGCGACGTGCACCCAAAATGTCATGCTCACGATCGCCGACCATCAGACATTCTTCTGCTTTTAACTGCTCTTTTTCTAAAATATAAGCAATCAACTCTCCCTTATTGGTGCGCTCACCGTTCAGCTCACTGCCATAAGGATGCACGAAGTATTGCAGTAAATTGAAATGCTCTAAGATTTGACGGGCATAGACTTCTGGTTTTGCTGTCGCCAAATATAAGTGATAGCCCTGCTCGGTCAGTTTTTTTAAGGTCGGTTCAACATCGGCAAATAAATGGTTTTCATATAAACCTTTCACCGCAAAACGCTCACGATAGCCCAATAAAGCTTGCTCTGCCAAAACATCGTCCACTGTAACATTTAAGAGTTTTGCCAAAGACGCTTTTAGGGGTGGCCCAATAATCCAGTCAATGTTTAGATCTTCAGCAATGGGATGTCCGACTTTGTTTAAGCCATAACGCGCACTGGCGGTAATGCCAACTTTCGGATCTGTTAATGTTCCATCTAAATCTAGCAAAATATGTTTAATCACAGCTGATCCTTCTTGGGCTTTAAATAAAATACTATCGAGAGTTCTGCCAAAGTTGCCTATACTATCGCAAATTTTCGCAACAAGGATATTTCTGTGCGCCCAACCGTACTGTGCTTTTCTGGTTTAGACCCTTCAGGTGGTGCTGGTTTACAGGCCGATATCGAAGCGATTGGTCAAAGTGGTGCGCATGCAGCCATTGCGTGTACAGCACTCACTGTTCAAAACTCGCAACAAGTGTTTGGCTTTGAAGCGACATCAAAAGAATTGCTGTTAGCTCAGGCACACGCTGTTGTCGGTGATTTACCGATTAAAGCCGTAAAGTCTGGCATGTTAGGCACTACAGATAATATTGCAGCACTGGCTGAGTTTCTACGTGAACATCCTGAGTACAAGTATGTGCTCGACCCTGTTTTAGTGGCAAACAGTGGCGGTTCACTGGGTGATCAAGCCACCTTGGTCAAAGCCTTTGTTGAGCTGATCCCATTGGCGGACATTATTACCCCAAATACAGTTGAATTACGGGCGTTAACGGGTCTCGATGACTTAGACGCCGCAACACAAAAACTGTTTGAAATGGGTGCCAAAGCGGTACTGGTCAAAGGTGGTCATGAAGACACACCTGACTATATTCGTAATGCCCTGTTTGTGAATGGCAAGCTCATTTCTGAAACTCGCTGCCCGCGTTTAGCAGGCGAATATCACGGTTCAGGTTGTTCGCTGGCGAGTTTTATTGCAGGTCGTTTGGCGCAAGGTGACAGTGTTAAAGTTGCAGTACATCATGCCGAAACATGGCTCTTTGGCGTATTAAAACAGGCAGAAACACCTGTTGAAGGCGGTCAAAAAATTCCAAAGCGTTTTTAAGTTAGAAAAAAACTACAAAGATAAAAGCCAGTCCATGAAGAAATAGACTGGCTTTTTTTAAATTCTAGATTTTATTTTCGGCACAAAATGAATCAGTCACCTTTGGAATGGGGTATTTAACTATCTTGATGACGTTGTTTTAAATGTGCCACATGCTCACGGTTGGTTTTCCATGACTTTTCTAACACTTCTTTTTCAATCCGAAGCTGAATCCGTTTCAGTTTCATCGCTGGAATCACTTCTGTGTTAAAGGTCTTAATATAATCGACCCATGCTTTACCTTTAAATACCGTACTGGGCATCGCAGTTTTAAACTCGCATTCAGGCATGAACACCACAGCAGAATGGATATAATCTACATCGACAATATCTTGCAACACACTTTGCAGCACTTTGACGTGTTTATAATTTTGATGCAGCGGATTTTGAAATTTAAAGCTCTTTTTATAAATTTTCTGCGTCCACATCTTTTGACGCTCACCACCAAAAATCCAGCCCTTATAGTTTTTGGTTTCAATCACAAAAACACCAAAAGGGCTCAATACAATATGGTCTATTTGAGTTGTCCCGCCCTGCTCATCAGGCAAAGTCACATCGTTAATTAAAATATAACGCTCATCCAAATATAATTTTACATGTGCTTGAACCGCGAACTCTCCAAACTTCCCTTTCAGATAGGGCTTAAACGCTTTTAAAAGGCCAATCCCGAACAAGATCAGAAGCATCCACCACAGTTCTGAAAACACATTCCCCACAATTTGACTCATCATATTATTCATCGTTATTTGAGTTAGAGACACGATTCTTTAAAAGAATATAGATTAAAAGACAAAGTCCTTATTTTTAAATTATTAAACTAAAATACGAGCGTAAAAACTCCGAAACACACGCTCAATTCGCAATTTTCTCAAGTTTCAATAAAATATCTTTATTATCCAGACCGCCTGCAAAGCCGACCAATTTTCCATTCGCACCCACAACCCGATGGCACGGTGCAATAATTGAAATTGGATTTTTGCCATTAGCCGCACCCACTGCACGAACGGCTTTGACATTACCAATCTGTAGCGCAATATCTTTATAGCTTCGGGTTTCACCAAACGGAATTTGTAATAAAGCCTGCCAAACTTGCTTCTGAAAATCTGTCCCCGCAAAATCCAAAGGCAAATCAAAACATTGACGCTTTGCCGCAAAATACTCGCTCAACTGTCGTTCAGTTTCCAGCAAAATCGGATGCTGATTGTATTCAACCAACTCAGCTAAGCGTACCCGTTTGGGGTTTTCATTTTCCCACAATACGGCAACCAAGGCTTGATCATGTGCCACCAGTCTCAGTACCCCGACAGGAGATGGCATATATTTAAAAAATAAGCGCATGGTTCACCAAAAAATTGTCTATGTATGCAACATTATGACGATGAAAGTTTCATCAGTACAAGCCCAGAAATAATTAAAACCGCAGCGAGCATCCTCATGGCATTGGCTGGTTCACCCAAAATCAAAATACCAACCAAAAATGAACCAATCGCGCCAATCCCTGTCCAAACCGTATAGGCAGTACCCAAAGGTAAGGTCTTCATGGCATAAGACAGCAGCGCAAAACTGGCCACCATAAATACGAGGGTTAAAATACTCGGCGTCAGTTTAGTAAAACCATCCGATACTTTCATCGCATAGGCCCAAACCACTTCGAGCAAACCTGCAACAATTAAAATCACCCATGCCATACGCCACATACCTTTTACATAGAACAGAAACAACAAAGCTTCAAACGAAGGCTCGCTTGAAGCTCTACATATTTGAATGAATTTAGCTGGATGAGAGTTTCATCAAAATCAGGCCCGATACAATCAGCACCGCAGCAAACATCCGCATAGCCGTTGCTGGCTCACCTAAAATAAAAATCCCCACCAAGAAAGATCCAATCGCACCAATTCCTGTCCAAATGGTATACGCGGTCCCTAGCGGCAAGGTTCGCATTGCATAGGCCAGTAAACCAAAACTTAAAATCATGAACACAATGGTGATGATGCTGGGTGTGAGCTTGCTAAACCCTTCGGACAACTTCATTGAATATGCCCAAACGATTTCAAACAGACCCGCAAAGATAAGAAAAACCCAAGCCATGCTACTGACTCCTCTTTACTAGAGTCAGGCCGTCCTGACGAATTTTCTCAATATGAGGGAGGTCGTTCCTCCTAAATATGCCTCAAATTATAGCAAAGAGTGCACCAAAATGAATTATTTTTACACTTAGAAATCATGGAAGCGCAAAAAAGAGTGATCTGAATCAGCAGATCACTCTTTCAGCACAACCTTAGTGCAATCTCAGATATTTACTTTAAACCTAAACGTCCGACTTAAAACTTAAAGCGAATACCCATTCCATACTGCCAACCTTTCTCTTCGTCACTTTCCGCTTGCCAAGCCGTCGCTTCATTGCCTTTGCTATATTCATAGGCAATGTCCACATAAGGCATGACTTTTTTGCTGATTTCATAACGTGTCTCAAGGCCGACGGCGGTGCTACTTATACCCGATTTTTTGGCATATTTAGAGTCATCACTGAAAATAATATTCAGATCTAAATAAGGTTTAAAAATCAGCTTTTGGGTCAGTAACAAGTCCCGCTCGGTTTCTAAACTAAACGCAGCATAGTTGTCTGCACCAGCATATACGTAAGCATCAGTTTCAAAGAAATACGGCGCTAAACCATGTAAGCCAAGCACCCCATCCACTTTTTCTTCCGTATCCCATCCCTGCTGTTCACGCTCCACTTTTTCAGCTCGGTAACGTGCACCCGCCTGTACATCCCAAAAGTCTGAAATCATACGGCTATATAGCACTTTGGTATCATACTCAGCCTTATGCGATTCCTGCTTATCTGCATGTACTTTGATAAACAACTTATTTTCATCTGTCCCGATACGGGTTTCAAACTCAGACTTTAAACCTCCATCGCCATCTTCATTCAGTAACCATTTGTTATCGACAGTAGTGACCGCATAAATTTGCGCACCGTGCTCTTTGCTGTGATCATGCGTATGTGCTGTTGAATCATGATTCATCTGTTGCACATGGTGTGCGCTAGACTGTGGAACAGCTTGAGTTGGAGTAGTCATCGCCTGATGCTGTGTATGTTGTGACATCACGGACTCAGTTGTCATGGACATATTTGCATTTGCTTCAGCAGGCATATGATGCCCTTCATGCGCCATAACCGTAGCACTCATCAACACGAAAGAACTGCTCAATATGCTTTTTGAAAAAAGATTAATGGTGCGCATGATGATCTCCTTTCTGAACCTTCGACTGCTTGCTTGGTTGAGTCTGAGCTTGCTTCTCCGATGAAGGCAGACCAACCGCATTTTTCTGTTTCTGCATCTGAGCATGTTCATCGGCACTATACTGATGATGCTCATGTGCCATTTCTTTGGACTGATCTTGGCTTGTAGATTTGGCTTTTTGTTTTTCATGCTGTGCATGAGATTCGGCAGCCATGGCTAACGAACTCAATAAGACACTAAGAGCTAAAGTAAAACCTGAAAAAAGATTAGTGATGCGCATGTTCATCTCCTTTTGGTTCAACTTGAGCTGCTGTTTTTTGCTCTTGAATTGGGCTGGTGGACACTTGACTATCACTCACATTAGCCACAATCAGTTTATTCATCATGCCTGAGCTCATGTGGTAAAGCAGATGACAGTGAATGGCCCATTCGCCCAACTCATCGGCAGTCAGTAAAGCGGTCACTGTTTTGCCTGGTGGCACAATCAAAGTGTGCTTATTCGGCATATCAACGGCGGCTTGCCCATTTTCCAGTTGCATAAACATACCGTGCAAATGCATTGGATGAGCCATCATGCTGTCATTGATAAATTTGATCCGAATACGCTCACCGTACTTCACTTTCAACGGTTCAGCGTCGCTAAATTTTTTCCCGTTGATGGTCCACAAATAGCGCTCCATAGTTCCACCCAAACGAATCACTAACTCGCTCGTCGCCTCACGGGTATCTTTTTGAGGCTCTAAAGATTTCAGATCGCTATATTGCAATGCCTTATCACCTTTAGGCGTAGAGGCATTCGCCCACCCATACACTGGTGTAACAGCTTCCTGTACCGAACTTGCTGTCGTATTCTGTTGCGCATGACCCATCTGTGTATGATCCATCTCAGACATGGTTTCATGATTCATCTTCGAATGATCCATACCAGCCATCGCCGCATGATTCATTTTTGAATGATCCATACCAGCCATCGTTTCATGATTCATCTTTGAGTGATCCATTGCAGGCATTGTTTCATGGTTCATCTGTGTATGATCCATACCTGAATGTTCTGAGCCGTGCCCCATATCTTCCATGGTCAACAATGAGCGTGGACGCGGCGCAGGCATATGTATGCTCTGTGCCATTGGGGTCAACTCATTGTGTAAAGTTCCAATGGCGTAGCCTGAACGGTCAATCGACTCTGCTTCAATTTGATAATGCCCTGCTTTCGGCTCCACAATCACATCATAAGTTTCAGCAGTTCCAATCCGGAACTCATCCACTGGAACGGGTTTGACGGGTTGACCATCTGCACTGACCACGGTCATTTTTAAGTGAGGAATACGGATATCAAAAAAAGACATGGCTGAGGCATTGATAAAACGCAACCGAACCTTCTCGTTCGGCTTAAACATACCTGTCCAGTTCTGCTCAGGCGTTTTACCATTAATAAGGAAGGTATAGCCCGTGACATCCGACAGATCCGTTTTTAGCATGCGCATTTGGTTCCACATGGAACGGTCTTGCCACGCGGCTTTTAAGCCATCGCGCTGTACTTGTTTCCACACCTCAGCAACGGTTTCACGCTGATTTTGATAATATTCGGCAGAAATCTTTAAATTCTTCTGAATTTGTTCACTACTCTGCTCATGGAAGTCCGATAACATCACCACATAATCACGTTCAGTTTTTTCATGCTGAGCTAAAGGCTTTTTATCTTTGGGATAAATAACCAATGCGCCATACAGCCCATCTTGTTCCTGTCCTTTAGAATGCGCATGGTACCAATAGGTGCCACTTTGGCGCACTTTGAACTTATAGACAAATTCGCTCTTCGGCTGAATACCATTAAAACCGTTAAAACCTGGTACACCATCCATCAGCCCCGGCAGAAGTAAACCATGCCAGTGGATCGATGAATCCTGCTTTTTTAAGTTGTTTTTAACCCGAATGACCGCATCGTCGCCCTCCTCAAATTCAAGCAAGGGAGCTGGAAACTGTCCGTTGACACTAATCCGCTTGAGCGACTTACCAGTTAAATTGACGGGACTTTCATCAATCACCAATTGGTATTCTTTGACTGCGGCAAAGCTCCAAGAAGATGACATCAGACATATCCCAAGGATGAGGTTTTGTTTAAATTGAATAGACATGACTAAATCCTAATAATTTTAAAAATAAAGTTTTAAAAATCAGGATTAGGCTTTAGGAGGACGTAGAATTTCTTGCCAATAGCCCACTAAATGTTGAGCTTGATAACGAAAATGGGGGGATGATTGTACTAAAGCGGCTTCAAGCTGAACGAATGCAAGTGGTTCAACGTCTAAAAGTGTCAGCGTCGTTTGGCAGTGATACTGTGCACACTCCTGACACTGAACTTGCTTATTTTGCAGCATATCCGACGCATGACAATTGCTCTTTGCTATCATGTCGCTTTGAGCCATATGCATTTGATGTCCAGAGACTGGACTCGATGATTTCGTTTGATGACAGTCGGGCAGGCTTTGCCTGCCTGTTGCATGCGCAGAACTTTGCTCACTGGTTGCAGCCTGAATACTCAGCTGCATCATTTGATGCATCGGCGCTGCCGAAGCTTGGGCAATACCACTCCACCCCATTACCAAAGTAATGAGTAAGACAAACCAAGAATGTGTCTTGAGCAATGAACGCACAATCAATCCTATTTAGTCAGTGAAGAATGATATCTCAACGCAACAAAACGCTCTTTGCATGTAAATGCCTGACCTTTTGTTGCTGATCCCAATCAACAGGATAAGCAAAGAATGGCTTATACACAAGATTATAAATTTAAATTCAATTACTGCGACAGTTTAGCCACTACGCAGACTTAAACAATAAAGTTATTTTTTAAACAGGGCCATTTTTAAGTAAAGATGAATAAAGCATCAGTAACAATCAGGCTTTCACAGCATAAAAAAGGACTCAAATGAGTCCTTTTTATACATTTAACGTCTAAATACTAAACCATTGCTGTGTAAACGTTTGAATATTAATCAAGTTATCCATATCGTTATCAACATAGATATCCACCAGTTTATCCATAAAGTTATCCACAACCTGTATAGCATTTATACCTATGAGCTTAAACCTTTACCGCACCCACTTTTGCAAGCTCTGCACGCATATCATCAATCACAGCTTTATAATCTGGTTTTCCAAAAATAGCTGAACCAGCAACAAACATATCTGCACCCGCTTCTGCAATCTCGCGAATATTTGCAGGTGACACACCACCATCCACTTCTAAACGAATATCACGCCCTGAAGCATCAATAATTTTGCGTGCTTCACGTAGTTTGTCTAAAGTCATCGGAATAAACTTTTGACCGCCGAAACCTGGGTTCACACTCATCAACAAAATTTGATCGACTTTATCAAGCACATAATCTAAATAATGTAACGGCGTTGCTGGGTTAAAGACCAAACCCGCTTTTGCACCGCCTGATTTAATCAACTGTAAAGAACGGTCAATATGGTCAGAGGCTTCTGGATGAAAGGTAATAATGTCCGCGCCTGCTTCTAAGAAGTCACCAATCATGCGATCGACAGGTTTAACCATCAAATGCACATCAATCGGGGCTTTGATGCCGTAGTTCTTGAGTGCCTTACAAATACCCGCACCAAAAGTCAGGTTTGGCACATAGTGGTTATCCATCACATCAAAGTGAACCACGTCTGCACCTGCTGCAAGTACATGTTCAACGTCTTCACCTAAACGGGCAAAGTCAGCAGAGAGAATAGATGGTGCAATTAAATAAGGCTTGGACATGCGTGTACCTGGCTTATACAAAAGGGAATGAACGCATTATAGCAAATTCAGCTTTTGAACTGGGACTTGTGAAAAAAGAAAGCGTTAAGCTTTCTAAATTTGCAACGTAGCGTTGCAACATTCAACTTTTCATTTGGCTTGAAACTGTTATGGTAAGTGATCAATCGACGAGGTAAATATGAAAAGTACTGCGGATATTGTCACGACAGATGCGGCTCGAATTGCAAAACGACTGGTGAATCATTGGAAACATAAGTTTGCAATCGAACAAGAACCCAGTAGTTTTACCATTATCATGTCTGAAGCACGGGTCCTTTTAAGTCCTCAAGCCGAACATCTACATGTAAGCATTGAGGCGAGTGAAGAAAAATTGAGTCACTTAGAACACGTGGTCTTAGACCACCTGATCCGTATGGGACAAACGCCACTCACAGCAACATGGACACAAGTTTAAGTCAACGGCTGAATGAATTAGTTTGATAACCGTTGCTGTTGGTTAAATTGGCGAATAGCTGCAATACGCTCTTGGGTCGCAGGGTGACTTTGGAAAAATGAACCAATGCCACCGTCCTCCTCTTCTTCGGACTTCCCTTGCGGCTGCTTTTCTTCCTCTTCGGCACGTGCCTCATCTTCCATACGTGCTAAAAAGTTTGCCAAATGTAAGCTGGAGATATGGTTTTTATCCAGCACTTGCATGGCATACAAGTCCGCATCACTTTCAAAATTGCGTGAATAACTGGCACCAACCAAAGCCACGGGCAAAGTTGTAAATAAGGCCGAACTGTCCCCCGTCACCGCAATCAATAGCACACTAAAACCTAAACTGGATAAGGCTTGCTGTAAGCTATGTCGCTCGACCAAGTGCCCTTGCTCATGTGCTAAAACCCCAATAATTTCATGATCATCTTTAGCTAAATTAACCAGTTCATCGGTCAGAATAATGGTGTTGTTTGGCAGCGCTAAAGCATTCGTTCCAATTTGTCCACCTGCACGAAACAATACTTTGGCAGGTTGCCCATTGGCAACAAGGTCTTGATAGCTTTGCATGATTTGTTTTTGACGTGCAAGAGGGACAGTCGAAGGTCCCGTCAGCTTAAACACTTGTTCTTGCGCTTCATCGCCGAGTTTATAGATGGTATCGGCAGGTAGTTGCATCGCGACATAATGTGCTGCGCTTGGAATACCCCATCTTAAAATGGCAAAGATAAAAGCGGCAACAAACACCACACTAAATAAGATGAGACTTGGTGAGCGTTCTAATTTCCAAATCGAATGCTGTACATGCTTTTTGTTCAGCTCAAACCAGTCAGGCAATGCTTGTGGAAATTCAATCCGTGCATCATCTTTCAACTCAATCACAGGTTGAATCTGCCCCAATGCCCCAATCAACTGCATATCGGCATAGTAATAACGACGCTGCTGCTGGTTATAACAGATCAACACCGTTTCTCGGTCTATCGGTGCAATCGTGGCTGGATAAGGCTTAGAAATCTGCCCATCGTAAAAGATGATGTTTTGTTCCTGCATTTAAGCCTCGTTACAGCGAAATATCGATGTCAAAAATATCACTCAGCTCTTCAGCAATAGCATTCGGGTCATCTTGAGCCAAATTGTACATACGATCTGGATCATTTTTTAGGGTTAAAGTTAATGACTCAATTTGATACTGATACAAACGCACCGCAGCCCATGCCGATAACAAACCGAGCGAAAGAATTTTTAAAATCCAGTTGGTCATCACGATCCATGCATAATGCATTTGACCACAGTCCGTTTGGAAAGGACTACGCCCCAACGTGGCTTTATTCCATGTGGTAATAAAAATACGAGCCATCATCAACGGCCAAATCATAAAAGCAGCAATCATATAAATCACCGCCACGATGATCCCAAACTGGGTTGGAGAACTGCTCCCAACTTGAAGAGTGAAGGCAACAAATAACCCTAAAACAAACACGATCCCAATAAACAAAAACACTGGGACATACATGGCACGCATATAGTCAGGCCAATCGGCATGTAGCTCAAAACGTAACTGCCCAAGTTGTAAATTATCCAGCGTATATTTTTTAAAATACCAAAACAGCACAGGGAAAAAGATCCCGAGGGTAAAGATGTAAATCAAAATGCCTTTCAGCGCCAAGATATAGGCTTCTTTGGTCGTGCCTGTAAAATAAAAGCGGCTATTACCAAATTTACTGTTTCTGGCACGAAAGCGAATAGTAGAACGTACCAACCACGGTACAAGTAGAAATATGATGAGGAAACCAATTAAAGAAGCTTGCCAAGATACCTGAGCCAAAGCTGAAGCGCCAAAGTACACGCCCAAAGCAATAATTCGACCAATCAGAATGCGTGTAGGTACACCCGTAAAGTCAAACTTGCGGCGATAAAACACCGTGTTGCCATAAAAATAGCGTAAGCGTCTAACCTTCGCCCAAGGTGCATATAAACTAAAGGTAACAATGGTCAATAAGATATTCACAATCCAAATGCCAAAGTACTCTCGGGCATTACCACGGAACTGGAAACGAAAGGTCTGTCCCAAATAGGCGTTTGGCTCATCCGTGGGAACGGCTGGTGGAGGTGGCCAGCTTGCTTCAAAAGAAGCCTCTACAGGTGGCAAAGATGCCTCTGAATTTTGCATGTATACCCTATCTATTATTTTACTGTTTTATTTTTTAAGAACAAAAAATCAATCACCCAACCATGTTAATGCCAGTGCTGGATGATTTCTAGTCAAAAATTAAGAATAAATATGACAAATCAAGATTTAAGATTCGAGCTGTACGGCATGAAACTGCAGGTGATCATCAATAAAACTTTGAATAAAATAATAACCATGGTCATAGCCTGCATGTTCGCGCAGCGTCAGTGGCTGGCCCGCAGCCTGACAAGCTTGCTGAAATAATGCAGGATTGAGCTGGCTATAAAACTGATCACTCAAACCCTGATCAATTAAAATATCAGTAAAATGAGTTGTTTTTGTTTGGACCAAAGCGCTTGCATCATGTTTCAGCCACTCAGCTTGATCTGAACCTAAATAGTTTGAAAACGCTTTTTCGCCCCAAGGACATTGGCTTGGTGCACAAATCGGAGCAAATGCAGACACCGACTTAAACTTCTCAGGATGTTTCAAGGCCAAAGTTAAAGCGCCATGACCGCCCATGCTGTGCCCGAAAATCCCAATACGCTCTGCTTGTACAGCAAATTGCTGAATCACTAAATCATACAACTCTTCAACAACATAGCTTTCCATCTGGAAATGCTCAGCCCACGGCGCTTGGGTGGCATTAATATAAAAACCTGCCCCTTGCCCAATATCCCAATGATCACCTTGCGCAACCTGTTCACCACGAGGAGAAGTATCAGGCGTTACCAAAATCAGACCTAGCTGTGCTGCTAAACGCTGTGCGTGCGCTTTAATAGCAAAGGTATCTTCAGTACAGGTTAAACCTGCCAAATAAAATAATGTTGGACACGCTTGCCCTGCTAACGCTTGAGCGGGTAAATAAATACCAAACCTGCTCTCGCCTTGAAGGCTGATGGAATTAAATCGGTAAATACGCTGTTCACCATCAAAACTACGATTAGATTGTACTAATTCCATCAGGGTTCCTTTTTAGATCCAAATTAAGGGGTAGCAACAGCTTTAGGTGGAAACAAGCGCTGTTCAAGTTGTGGAAGCATCAGCTCCATATTTTTACCCATCGACCACTGTGGTTCAGACGGTTCAAAACCTTGTGCTGTTTCCCATTGACTCACAGTCTTTTGTGCTTGGCTAAAAGCAGTTTCTATACTGTTTTGTTCACGCATTGCTTGATCAAAAAACGCCCGACCAAAATAAGTATAATCGGCTTCATTGGTACAACCAAAAGACTGACGGTCTGCTGCCGAAGCAGTAATGATCAAGGTATTGTCATTTTGCAGTGCAGGCACAAAACTCCCTGAGAAACACGATGAAATAACAATCACACGCCAGCGAATACCCGATGCATCTAAGGTTTCACGTAACCATTTCGGGTCGACCTGAGTTAAGTCTAAAGGTGCATTTTCCATTTCGAACTGGTTCGGTAAACCATGCGAAGTCATATATAAAAATAACACATCGCTTTCACGGTTCATCTGCTGTCCCATACGACGCAGCGCCATTTCAATACTGTGTTTAGAGGCAATCGGAATTTCTGTTCGTGTAGCAGGGTTATTCACCAACATCATCGAACGGCCCAACGTACCAAAACGCGTATCGAACTGTTCTTTTATTCGCTCGACTTCTGAACGGAATACATCTTGATAACTCGCTCCCGCCACACCAAGGAAATACCAATGTGACTGGGCAAATTCGCCATATTGCACAGACTCTAGTGCTTTATTCAGTAAACGACTTTGTGCATAAAAGGCATCTTCTGCAAAGGTTGATGGCGTTTCTTCTACTTTCCAAATCGGCTGACTGGTCACTGACATTTGCCAAACCACAAGGGTAAACAGCGTAGCCAAGACAATCAGAGCACGCTCCCACCAAGGCCATTTCAGCTCACGCGAAAACACCCACACCACCGCCAAACTCTGCCAAACAAACAGTACCATGAACACATTCGGCAGGTAGTCGTAGAAGAAATACGGCAGGACATCAACCATGCCCAAATATTGGATAAAACTTTGTAATAACGCGATATGCGTATCCAACACCAACCAGAGCAGTGCTGGTACCAACATCAAACGTGGATTATTCACCCGTTGAGACAGAAAAATCCCAACAATCAGGGCAATAAAAGGCCAAAGTGCGTAACTGACCAAACCTTGTGGGTTAAAGTCACCGATCTCTCCTGCGCTCAACCAGCTAAATAAAGTATTGGCTGAACCACCTAAAATCCCCCAGAAGATGAGCTGCATAATCGAAGGATGGACAATTTGCAAAGAGCGTCGTGAACCTAGAAACAACCACATCCCCGCAGTTTGGTTGCTTTTAAAATCATGCCAAAAGTTGATGGAGGGTTTGAAGTCGATCATAAGATTCTAATTAAATTGTGACTTGCGTAGGGACACACTAAGTTTATGCTTGATCAGCATTTTATCAATGATGTTTTTAACTATATAACAAATCTTTGCATACTTTTGAAGCAGTCTTCCACTTCAGTCTAAGCGTTCATGCTGAAAATAGGCATCAAAACGGCATGCATCCCCCAGCCACTGATGAGTGGTTTCTTGATTTGCCAAAAATACGGCCAAGCGAGGACGTTTGACCACCACCCGTTTTGCCACTTTTTGCGCTAAGCCAAGCAGATTATCGCCCAGATCCATTTCACCATCTTCAGGCAATAACATATGTAAAAGCTGCATTTGCTTTTTCACTTGTGCCTGTTTTTTCACCGCTTGCTGATTTTGATCCCGTTGCGGAAACATCGGATCTAGATAAACCACATCGACCGTATTGCCCTGCTCTGCTTGTTGCTGCAGATACTGTGCGGAATCTGAAAAAACCAAGTGAATTCGAGTCACTACAGGGTTTAAAAATGCATCTTGCAAAGCCTGTTCCTTACTTGACTCTAACAAGGTGAATAAAATGGGATGGCGTTCGACCAAAGTGACATTGGCGCCCAAATGTGCCATGAGCAGTGAATCATGCCCAAGCCCTGCCGTTGCATCAATAAGCTTAGGTTTTTCAGTCAAGTGGCAAGCACGAGCAATCATTTCAGACTTTAACGACGCACGCTTTAAACGTGGAACTTCAGCTTTCCAATCCGGCTGCATTTTCATGCCATTGGCACAAAGCCAAAGCCCATCGGCATCGGCACACAGACCCAGTTCAGGATGAAAACGGAAGAAACGTGCATTTAACTTTTCGGCGACTTCGATGCTGACCTCGACACCACGAGAAAAAAGCACAGCAACATAGTGCTGTGCTTTTTCTAAATGCTCTTGTTCCACATATAAGCGCATTGGGCTTACCATAACTTCCAACCCGTAAAGGCAAACAATAGAATCACTAAACCTGAAGCGATGCGATACCATGCAAAAATCATGAAATCACGCTTCGCCACATAAGCGACTAAAGCACGAATCAACAGTAAAGCCGAGATAAAAGAAACAATAATGCCTGTTGCCAATACGATCCAATCTTGTTGTCCGTCAAACACATGCGCACTTTGGTACAAATCTAACAGACCCGCACCAATAATTACTGGAATACCCAAGAAGAATGAAAACTCAGTGGCTGCTTTGCGCGATACACCTAAGAACATCGCGCCAATAATGGTTGCCCCCGAACGTGATGTCCCTGGAATTAAAGACAACACTTGAATCAGACCAATCCAAATCGCATCTTTGATACTCAGGTCTTCAACTTCATGGACGCGCTCTTGTGGCGGATGCTTTTCAATCCAAATAATAATCAAGCCACCCACAATCAAACCAATAGCAATGGCAATATCATTAAATAAAAGCTCTTTCACCGTTTGACCAAATGTCAGACCAATCAGCACAATAGGAATCGACGCTAAAATTAGCCCAATCCCGAGACGGCGACCTTGGGGTTCACCACTAAAAATCCCCGTTGCTGCCCCCCACAAACGTGCCCAATATTCATAAATGACGGCTGCAATTGCCCCCATTTGAATGGCGATCACAAAGACATCACTTTTTTCTTTGGTCCAGAAATTCATGAGTTCTGAAGCTAAAATTAAATGTCCAGTACTCGAAATGGGTAAGAATTCAGTAATACCTTCAACAATACCCATAATTGCCGCTTTGAGCAGCAGTAAAAGATCCATAAAAAAACCCTAATTATGCTTTGCCCTGTTCCGGGATTTTTTTCCAAGCGTTATCACGTAAATAGACTGGAAGTGCAAGTTCAGCACTCACCCAGTGTTGTTGCTGTGCATTCTTGCGCGCAATTGTGGCAATATCTTGCGCAGTTGCACTTAAATCTTTGTATTGTATTTGTGATGGGTCAATTAAGGTTGCGCCTGAACCAACTAAAGTAAACGGTGTACATTCAGTAGCCGCGGCATAGCTTAGAAGCTGTTCTTCATCGACGGCTTGCATGATGCCGTCCGTATCTAATTGAAAACTTGCAATATAGACTTCACTCATGCGAGCGTCTAAAACTGCGGTGACTGTGGTTAGACCGTGCACACGATGTGCAGCTTGTGCGAGCGCTTGTAAAGTTGAAACAGGAACCACAGGCAAATCATTCGACCATGCCAAAGCTTGAGTCACGGCGGCATTAATACGAACGCCGCTAAAAGAACCAGGACCACGACTAAAAGCGATACAAGACAAATCTTCTGTCTTTATATCCAACTGTAAAAACCCTTGTTCAATCATTGGCAGAATCGTTTGCGTTTGTGCTTTTGCGCGCGTATCCAATTGGAAAAAAAGTTCTTGATTTTCATCTACAATAGAGACGGAACACTGCTCATTTGCAGATTCCAATGCCAGCACTTTCATGCACAACCTTAATGATTTAATCTATAAAAACGTGGCTATGATACTCCACTCAAAAGCACTAGGCGAGATGTTCTCGGAACAGAGCTAAAAAAGCCTAGAAAAATCTAGGCTGAATGGGAAAAAATAAGCTTATAACTGTGCCGGCTCTAAATCGATAAATTGTTTAAAGTGTTCTGCATAATGCAGTGCACTCATTTTCAAACGAGCCTCAGCCGTTTCATCCAAAGTTTTGACGACTTTACCCGGTGAGCCCATAACCAGAGAATTATCTGGAATGACTTTACCTTCTGGAATCAGTGCATTCGCACCAATAATACAATTTTTACCAATCACGGCATTGTTTAAAACGACGGCATTAATCCCAATCAGACTATTATCCCCCACTGTGCAACCATGCAACATGGCTTGATGCCCAATCGTGACATAATTGCCAATATTCATTTCAATCCCAGCATCGGTATGTAAAACCGCATTTTCCTGAATATTGGTAAAGTCCCCTAAACGAATTTTGCAATTGTCTGCACGTACGACCGCCCCAAACCAAATACTAACCTGTTGTCCCAATTGGACTTGACCGATCACTGTAGCATTTTCCGCAACCCAACCATTCCATGGTTGATGCATTGCTTGTGGGGAATGACCTTTAAATTTGTACAACATATTTTTTCCTTAAAATACTCAACTTACTTGGGGAACCGAAAAGTCGGGGAATTGACTAAAAATGGCCACTCTTTATGATAGCCCAAACCATATTGAAATAATGCAACCAACATCCGTGCTGTCAGCCCCCAAACAATTTCATTTTCCACCCGCATACTCGGAAAATAGAGAGATTGATGGGCAAAACGAACTTCATAAGGCACCGCCGGCACTTCCATCAGCTGTTTGAGTGAAGCAAAGAAAATACGATCAATTTCAGTCGGCTGGGCAACCAGTTCAACTTCAGGCGGAATCAGCCCGACCACAGGTTTGACCAACATGCCATTACGGGCCTTTTGCATTGGCAAATCACCGAGCAGCTGTACGTCAAAAGGATTCAGCGCGGTTTCTTCGTAGGCTTCACGTAAGGCAACCACGATATTACTGGTATCTTGCGGATCTCTTTTCCCGCCAGGAAAAGACACTTCGCCAGCATGATTAGATAGATAAACAGAGCGGCGGGTCAGTAAAACTTTGGGATCGTCTTCATTGGTGATCGCGATTAACACAGCTGCATCTGCCGATTTAATTTTGCTTGAAAACCGTAACTGTTGCTGCAGTATGCGTGTTAATGAATGTTCATCCATTGAACGTCGTCCCATCATTATTTTTTTCATCATAGCTGAATTTGATACTGAAAAAAGAGAAATGATGCCAAAATTTAATTTTTAAGTTATGCTGAGTCTGAACTTTATCATTGATGATGAATATGGACTTTTGCAGCAATTGCGGACAAAAAACAACAGAACAAATCCCTCTTGGCGACCATCAATTGCGTCGTGTTTGCACCTCTTGTAGTTCTATTCATTATGTGAACCCTAAAGTGATTTGTGGTGCACTCGCACTTTGGGAAAATAAAGTATTGTTATGCCGCCGCGCTATTGAACCGCGTTATGGGCTATGGACTTTACCAGCAGGTTACATGGAGTTGTTTGAAACCATGGAACAAGGTGCTGCACGCGAAACCCGTGAAGAAGCGGAAGCGGAAGTTGAAATCGAACAGCTATATTGCATGTACAATATTCCGCGTATTGGTCAAATTTATGTGCTCTTCAAAGCGAACTTAGTGGATGGAAAATTCGGTGCTGGCGAAGAAAGCATCGAATGTCGTTTATTTGAAGAAGATGAAATTCCTTGGTCAGAACTGGCTTTCCCTAGTGTCGAACATACCTTACGTCACTATTTTGCCGACCGTAAAAGTAATCAATTTAATCTTCATCTCGAAACCCTAGGTACACGCTTAGACCATACAGGTTAATGTTGCCTAATATCAAAAAGCCCATCGATGATGGGCTTTTTTTTTGTGTTTACAACGATATTATTTTGCTAACACCTTATAGCAATCAGCAATTTCTATTGAAACTTCGCCTTCACGGAAGTCTGCGGCTGCTTGATTGGCAATGCTATTTTTTTCATAATAGTTACTCAAATACGCCTTATAGATATTGGTCCACTTTACCCCTGCACCAGAAAAATCACTGAGAGAAATATAAGCACTTTCATTTACATTGGCAGACAATAAATTACCGAGATTAACACGTGCTCCACCAATCACTGTAGAGGTCTGTTTTCCTTCACTATTCACATCACTCACAATATTGGTATTTGCACCAATAACTGCACCATCAATTTTATCAAAGATAGGATTTGCCAAGAGGATACGGAAGGTTACAGCTTTATTTGAAGTATCTGTCGCACCCAGTGTTCCAATTCGGTACTGTACTTGATTGTTATCTGTCGTTAAGGTTGCACCCGTTGTTAGTAGCGGTGTACATGCTGTCGTTTTATTACTAGCGGACTGCATATCAGTACGAATATCTCCCGACTCATCAATTGCAATACCTAAGGCTACGCTATCACTAGAGTTTTTTGCCTTAAAAATTAAGTTGGCATACAGTGGAAAAATATACTTCTGCCCAGCCGCTACATTGCTCTTCGACTTAAATACATCATTATCTAAATAGCCAATTGGAAAAATTTTAAAGGCATCAAATGAACCTTTGAAAGTATCTGTGCCATAGTTTTGCTGCCATAAACCATAGGATGATGGGCTAGCATTCGGATCCTTGGTTAATTGTTTATAAAATTTTTCCGTCCCTGCAATCAAATAATCATTAAACAGTTTGCCTTGGGTAATGGTGAAATCATCCGAATTTGGATCTGTCAGATTAAACTTAAACGGTTGCTGAATACTTTTGGTCAAGGGATTAACCCAAGACGTTTGCGCTAAAGCATTCATTTTGGCAGGTTCAATATTTTTCAGTAAATCGACCGTCACACTGGTTGCCAAATCACTGCCTAATTGTTCTTTTAATGGCCCACGCCACTGTACCCCTGAACCAAAGGTATAACCTTGTCGATCCGTTAGAATAATAAAGCTTCCAATTAAATGACGAAGATTAGCAGGACTGGTCTTACAGTCTGTAGCATTACAACCATATAAGCCTTGTGGTAAACCAATCCCTGTCTTGTCCGATAGGGCATTTGCAAAAATCGGGAAGTCCGCTTGATAGGTGGCAGAGTTATTCATGAGCACCAATGTTTGGACCACTTTAAAAGCATCCTCATTGCTGACTTGACTGACATCAATCCATGGTCGGATTTTATCGACATACGCTCCTGAGGCATAATCTTCAGCACTAATTGATGCCAAGAGGAGTGATAAGTCTGCTTTTTTAGAGGCTAAAATACCAAAAGGTTGTACATCGCCAGCCACGCCAGCACCACGCTCTAGACCTAAAACTTGAAAAATTTTCGCCAAAGCCATCGCAATTTTTACGGTCTTATCGTTTGGACTCAAACTGGTTGCAGCCGTTCCACCATTTAACCCTTTTGCCATATCTAAAATACTAAGGCGTGGCAGTGAGGCTGAAACCGTACTCACATTGCCAATTTCAGACAAAGGAACTGTACCGAGTTCGACTTGTTTATCAGAACTTCCCGTCAACAAGAAGTGAATTTTGTCCCCTTCAGAGCACCGACCTGTTGCCGCATTGGTTTTCGGCTCCATCAAAGTCATATACGTATTATCGGGGTCGCTACTACAGACAAAGTTAATCCCATCAACTGGATAATCCAAGGCAAACTCAACACAGTTTTTATCTTTCAGCAAACAGCTTCCGTTGACAGAATTCACTTGATTCGGCTCTGGATTCACATTGGCACTTTCTCCACCACAACCAGCTAAGGCAACAACCAATGTCGACAAGGTAAATGGCCATAAAATTTGTTTTTTCATTTTCATACTCTATTTATTTTTAGCGAATTGCGATTAATTTTAACTGACCATGATTGGTTAGAACTTTATGTTCGACATCGACAGCAGAAGAGAGTGGTGTCAACAATAAATAATGACTTTGTTCAGGTACATGTAAAATACCTGCGATCATTTCATGCGATAGCATAGAGGGTGAGTTTTCATCATTTTTAAACCCTCCTGCCCCTTCAAGCACACAGGCATTTTGGTCTAAGAACACAGCAAAAGGCCAATAAAATGTGGGATCATTTTGTGTAGATGCATACGAATTTAATTGAATATTTTGAATATTGCTGTCCACTTTGATGATTTCAAATTCAAAATTTTCTTTGATCGGCTTTTTCGGCCAAACATTAATATCGTGATTGGCTTGTAAGCTTTTTGCTTTTTTCAGCTTTTTATCCTTAAAACAAGTTTGTCCTAAGCTAGCGATCGTGTCTTGTTGTGACATTCGGTAATAGGTCGAGGCTAAGGCAATCGGTGCTAAATTGTCTTTTTGCTTTGATTTAAACATAGCGTTAAGGACAGATTTACTCACTCCTTTTTCTCGCTCAATGACCTGAAAGCGAGTCGTTCCAGTTTTATGATCAATCACCCCTTCAGGCATGGTATAAAAACGGCGTTTGCCTTCTAAGTTAAATTCACGGTCTTCTAAATATTCGTTGCGAACATAATCAGTTCCATCCATTTGATTAAACATGCTTGAGAATGCAGTTGATTTCTCTGCACTTACCAAATCCGTATGAGTTATGCTTTGGGGCGTTGATGCAGGCTTAATGGTTTGAGTACTACTCACTGAGGCTTGCGGGATCTGCTGAGTGGTTTCAATCACTTTTTGTTGAACCTGCACTTTGGTTTCAGTTTTGCTGAATGGACGCTCAGCCTGAATCACTGTAGAAGAAGTGACTTGCTTCTCAGCAGAAAGTTTCTTTTTTGGCGCAGGCTTTGTATCTGGTAAATGAGCCTTCATTTCGGTTACAGGCTGTATCGGCTGTGGTGCAAATTCCTGAGCGGGCATTAGTAGTGGTACTCTGACCTCAGAGACTTCATGCGTTTCCTTTTCTTCCTGCTTACGGCCCGGTTTCACTTGCTTTTCTGGGGACTCACTGGCTTTGCCTTGTACCACCATCGGTCTACCATCTGGACCAATAATCGTAAAAAACTCTCCCGCAAAACTTGCATTCGAAATCCAACCCAATAAGCATAGTGATGAGGGCAATAAAATCCTTTTTATTGTATTCAATGTGCTTACCACCGTGTTCTATAGTTCAACCCTAAAATCGTAATGGTTGTATCAGTTTTTACATTTAAACCTGCATACGGGTTTAATAAAATATTATTTACCCCAGTTTGGTTCGCCAAGCTACTAGAATTTGCTGGAATTTTATCTCGGCTTTGCAAAAAACCAATTGATAGATCTAAATCAGTATCTGCGTCAAAACGATAACCAACACCTAAACCAAACAAGCGTGCATTGTTAATTGGTACCATGGTATTCCGCTTATCATCAGGGATCGCACTGGTGCGTGGCTCATAGCCTGCACGGAGTTTTAAACGATCTGTTGCTGAATATTCAATCCCAATACCGTAGTTCCACGGTGACTCAAATGCCAGAGGCAAAGCCAAACTACTATCGGAGATATTGGCTGAAAGCAATTTTGCAATTTTGAGCGCCGAAACTTGACGGTCAAATTCAAATTTAAATTTGTCCCATGCTTTATAGTCGGTCCATCCCACATCAACATTGACTTGTAAATCGGGTAAAAGTTTATATTTAATACCCGCTTGGAAATGTGCTGGATATTCTAAATCCATTGATACCAGACCCGACTCACTGGCTGGTACAGAACTTGGAAAACCTAAAACTGCAGCCAGAATCTGCCCTGTTGGGGAGGACATCAACCCCTTAATGAGTTCTTGTGGTGCTTTAGCATTGTCTATGTGATATTTACCTTTCATCCGCATTTTGGCAGCACTTTGGTAGACTACACCAAAACTAAAATCTTCTGTCGGCTCCCACAGCACACCCAAGTTATAGCTTGGGCTTAGAGACTGTTCTGCTGAAAGTTCGAGTTGACCAAAGCGCCCAAAAGGATTCATTCCCTCTTCAGCATTACACATGCCCAGCAAGAGAATGTCGGTAATCACATCTGAGTTTTCTTTAAATGGGGTACAAACGACATCATCAATCATCCGCAGCATCCCAATCAACTCATTGGGAAAACGTAAATCATTTTTTAATGCCAAAGCTTGATAAGACATCCCAATTGAACCACCAATGGAAAGTTGATCATTGATTTGGTACGCCACAGACGGTGATAAATAAGTGATTCGTTCTAGCGCAACTTGTTGTCCCATAAAGTTACCGGGATTGCCATCTTCCGCACCGAATCCTGCAATTAATGGCGCATACATGGCAGTTGCAAATGTCATTTTAGAGCCTGGCGGGTTATATGCTATACCCGCAGTCGGGGCAGCCACAGGCATACCTTTACCCAAGTCCACCATTTTCTTCAAACCAGGTACATATAGGCTCGGGTATTCAACATCACCGCGGACTGGCCCTTTAAAGTCGGTACAGATATCGGCATCAACTTCAGGCCCATCATTACAAACAATCGGGTCATCTGAATAGCCAAATACGTTATAACCTGCAGGAACAGAAAACTCCCGCTCGATATTAAAATCAGCGAGAATACCTTGCACATCCGTTTGCAAACCTTCAATTTTGGTCAGTGCTGCTGGGTTAAAGTGAATGGCACTGATTCCAGGTGGATCAGCAGTGACTGCATTGCCCATAGCCAAAGAGCGAATATCAACTGATAAGTTTTGCCCTAAAGCAGCAAAGGTAACACTAGAATAGCCCGTTAATAATATGGCAGACACCAAAGGGCTAAGTCGGATATTTTTCATACGACTCCCCTATTATTTAAGCTTTTTTCCAAAACCAAGAATATCTAATGGGAAAGACAACCCTAATGAGACATCAGGTGCATCTTCTGTTAAACCAAGGCCAACCGTCCCATTCACAATCGTTTCAGGTGAAACACGTACACCTAAAGAAATCGCAAAAGTTGAACTGGTTTGATCTGCTGGAGAGTAACTTTCCCCTGAGCTGTAGGTAAATTCAGCCCCAGTATTGAAACTTTGTTGGTATGACATCGTCATTGAGACATCATAGTTAAAGGAATAGGCAAAACCGAAGGCAAAACCACCACTAATCCCTGGTTCAAACTCTTCAATTACACGGCTACCACGGCGCTGATCTAGGCCCGATTCTTTGAAACCATAGTTCGCTGAGACCGATGCAAACAGCACCACGGGATCAATATATTTACGCGTACTTGCCCCAACACCTGCTGAATAATATCCTTTGCCTGTTGCTAAGTCTGAAGTGGCATTAATTTCATAAGGACTATCCCCAGTTTTGGTAGAAACGTTACCAAATAAAATCAAAGGCAAACGACCAGCTTTGAGTGGAAACGGTTCCCAACGTGCACCAAAGGAAATGTCCCCAAGACCCGCTGTAGAGGTGTCTTTTAATAAGTCAGTTTTGGCAACCAAAGGCAATGATGCCGTTAACGTTAAGTTATCTCTTAAACCATATTGTGCCGTAAAAGTATTGGTTAGACTGTGTGTTGCATTTTCTTGTACCCGCAGTTGATAGAGCTGACCTTGTGCCATCTCTAAATCAAGTTGAGTATCTCGGTAATAGGTATAATCGATGTCGTAATAAGATGAAATCTCACCTTGTTTAATTAATGAATACTGACGTTCATTTGAGGTAAAAACTTCTTCTAAGTTGGTCTCTTTAGTTGCATCACCCTCTTGCTGTTGCAACGCAGAAGACGCTGCTTGCTCAACACTTCCAGTGTTTACAACTGCTGGCTTTTCTGGTTGCGCAGGCACAGTAGGTTGATCAGATCCAACTTGTGCTTGTTCTGTCACAGTTTCATCGACTGTTTCATAACCTCCTAAGCTCGGTTCTTCCGCAGCATAGGCCACCCCAAGAATCATCTGCACACTCACTGCGAGGAGTGTTTTATTCATCCATGTCTTCATCATTGTCCTTACCTATACCCTTGTTCTTGTTTTATTTTTTTCACACTTTATTTGTTTTTATAATAAAGCCTGAGAAAATTGTATGTCGGCTGTCCATAATATTCCGACTCTTTATTTTTATTACGCTCTAGGCGAATTGTAGATGCGCGATCGGCTATTTTTTCCATATAATGTTGTGGATATTGAATATCGACGAGTGCATAGCGGTTGACTGTAGCATCATCTACATGTCGCAGATCTGCTTCCTGTAAAGCCAACATATTTTTACGCATTTCAGTCGGAACATTAATTAAAAACAACGTGTTATTTTCCCAAACATCCTTGAAACGTTGTTCATCAAAACTAATATTTCCTAAGGCAGGATCGGCAACATAGACCCGTCCATCTTTATAGCCCTTATACACCACAAAATGTTTAAAACCAGCATAGGAGATTGGAACAATGGCAGGTTGACCTTGCTTAACCAAATCTTCAAATTCCCCCTTGTAGCCTCCACTTTCTAAACCAAGTGCAGTCACAAAGCGTTTCATGTCCAATAAAGAAAAACTACGACGCTCAATAATTCGCTCATATTCGCCATAGCGAAGCAAGCCATCCATGGTTTGTTGTTCTGTAAGTTGAGCACCGACATAGCCATTGATTAAGGTGGTCAGTGCTGCTGAACCACAACTATAATCATAAGCTTGACGCACAATGCCCCGAAATTGGTCTTCGACAGCAGGGTTAATTAGGACAGGTTCATGATGCATTCTGGTAAAAGATGCATTCCGAGAGTCTAAAACTTCAGTATAGTAAACTGCTTCCGCTGGTTTTTTCTTAATATCAAAGGCTTCGGTGGCAAAGTAATACATCATTGCTGAGCCCAATGCGATCTCTAACATAGTTTTTTACTTTTTTTAATAATATAGGCATCCCGCCCATTTTTTGTTTTTGGAGTTAATACTCTATATCCATACATTCAAGAAGATACTGTGTTTTAAAATAAAAAAATAGTCTTTTTTTGCATTTTTTATGAATATATTTTTGAAAAAAAGCGCGTGAATTCACGCGCTTTCTTAAAGTCTAATTTTAGTGACCAGAAATGGTAATCACAGCACCTGGCATATATACACCAGCAGCAGGACTAAAGTAAGTTTGCATACCTTGAACCTCTACATCACCAATAGATGCAGCATTACGGCTACCCAAATGCACACCTTTCACATAAGTATCGTGTGCACCACTTGTGCTAATCATACGGATATAGCCCTTATTCGCACCCTCTTCACCAATCACACTAATTTTTTGATTTAGTGTTAAATCTAGAGAATTTGCATCTGCAACTTTAATGCTTTCAACAAAGATTTCGCCTGCAGCACGCGTTGCTGTTTTAGTTGAATTATCTAAAATACCTAAGTTTTTAATTTCTAAACCACCAACCATCGTCGCATTTAATTGGATCATTGCACCTTGAGGTGCAGCACCCAGTTGGATGTTTGCAGACATTGGACCTGTTTTCAGTGATAAACCACTTAAAATCGGATTCACCGTACCTGTACCACCACGACGGATAGAGGTTGCTCCTGTTGTAGGAACATCAGCCGAAGCAACTACACCAATTTGACCAATTTTAATATCTAAACCTGAAACTTGAGCTGCAATGTTAATAAATGCATTACCACCGTTTGCATCTGTGTCAATTTGCAAATCAGCTAAGTTACGAGATGGGAGTAAATATGCTCCTGCATTATCATAGTTCGCACCAATAACAATACCGTGATTTTCCAGCGTATCACCCGCTATACCATTACCTTGGATAACGATAGCACCAGCAGTTGAAGTACCACCTAGAGATGTAGTCGCTAAACCATCATTATCATGAACAAAAACCTTACCAATTTCGATTTTAGAAATACCGATACCGATATTTAGACCATCTTGACCTGTAGCGGCACTAAGCGAAGCGTCATCCATTGCTTGCATTGCCATCGCATTTGCACTGATTGCCATTGAAGAAACTAAAGCAAGTTTAGTAATAATTTTCATCGTGTTCCTCTCCTAAGAGCTTTATTTTTGTGATATCGATCACTCGGTGTTAGTTACTGTTTTTTTATTTTGTCGCAGTATTAACACCTATCCTTGAGTGACTTTATTGCCTGAACTACGTTATATCTGAGTGATTTTTTGATCAACTGCTGTTGGTCGCAATCCATACCTTACCGATAAACGGTATTTCCTCTATGCGTACACGCACAATGCGGTAAAATAGCCTGAATTTTTTGATCCTATTTGCGTTAGCATGACTCTAAGCCAATCATTTAAAAAGATAATTTGTGATTCAACCCTCTCTGTATCTCATATACTACAGGCATTGAATGAGCTCACACAGTTAGTCTATTTACAAAATGTCGATGCACCTGTCATTGCTTTTTTACCTGAACGTTACCAAGTTTTTCAAAAAAACCAGCACTTTTTCTTTCAACGCACTCAGGATTTTTGTTACATCCACGATGACAAAGAAATAGACATTCCCAGTAATATTCAGTCAAGCTCAGAACAAAAAGAAGCATCTTTTAGTGGCGGACTCATTGGATTCGTCAGTTATGATTATGCCGCCCAGCAACACGTTCCGGTTCAAATTAAGTCACAGCCAAGCCTATTTTTAGGTTTATACAGTAGTTATCTACAATGGACTGATGCAGGCTGGCTATTTTGCAGTAGCGACTCACAAGCCGAACGCATTTATCGCAAAATTGAATCGTATTTATTCCAGCCATCGGCCTTAACCCATCCACTCAAACTTGAGTCGATCTGCCAAGCACGCTGGACTGAAACCGAATACAAACAAGCTTTTCAGCAAGTACAGGAATACATCAAAGCTGGGGATTGCTATCAAATCAATCTGACACAAGAGTTCACTGCCAAGGCACACGGTCAACTCCTAAGTACAGTCGAAGCATTTTGGCAATTGACCGATGCACCTTACTCAGGCTATCTCCGTATCGATGATTTTGAACTCTTAAGTTGTTCACCCGAGTTGTTTATTGATTTTCAAGCTCATCGAAAAATCATTACCAAGCCGATTAAAGGCACCATGCCGCGCTTTGCAGATCCCATCTTGGATGAACAATCGAAACAACGCTTAATGACTTCTGAAAAAGACCAAGCTGAAAATGTGATGATTGTCGATCTACTGCGTAATGACTTGAGTGTTTACGCAGAAACAGGCTCAGTCAAAACACCTAAACTGTTTAATATTGAAAGCTTTAATCAAGTCCATCATATGGTCAGCGAAGTCGAAGCAACACTGAAAGCAGAAGTTCATCCCTTTCATGTGCTGCTCTCTGCGCTACCTGGCGGGTCTATTACAGGTGCGCCTAAAATTCGAGCGATGCAGATTATTGAAGAACTCGAAGGTGCACCACGTGGAGCGTACTGTGGCTCAATGGGTTATTTTAATTTTGATGGTACGGGTTCTTGGAACATTCTGATTCGTTCTATTCAAAAATTCCAAGATGAGGTTTCACTTTGGGCTGGCGGTGGAATTACCATTGCATCAGAGTGTGAGGCTGAATACCAAGAATGTTTTGACAAGGTCTCAGCACTGCTTAATTTACTCAATACCTTTGTGCAAACGGACGCTGAATAGCAACCAAAATAAAAAAGTGAACCTTCACATCAATGAAGGTTCACTTTTCAAAGATCAAAACTGTTGAAAGTTTATTTTAAAATATCATTTTTCAATGTATCGACTAAACGTTGATTTTGTTCATCAGTTCCAACTGTGATACGTAAAAACTGGTTAATACGCGGTTTATTGAAATAACGCACAATAATGCCTTGTTCACGTAATTCAGCCGCTAATTCACCTGCATCTTTGCTAGGTAATGATGCAAAGATAAAGTTGGCACTTGATGGCAAAACGTTAAAGCCCAGTGCGGTCAATTGTTCAATCAAATGTTCACGGCTTTGAATCACTTTTTGATTTTGCGCTTCGAAATAAGCTTGATCTTCAAATGAAGCGACCGCAGCGGCTATCGCAAAACGGTCCATCGGATAAGAATTAAAACTATTCTTCACCGCTTCAAGTGCCGCAATCAAATGCGGTTGAGCAATCGCAAAACCAACACGTAAACCCGCCAGTGAGCGAGACTTAGACGTGGTTTGGCACACCACCAAGTTCTCATATTTTTCCACCAAACTGACTGCCGATTCAGCACCAAAGTCTACATAAGCTTCATCAATGACCACCACTGAATTTGGATTGGCCTGAAGCACTGCTTCTATTGCAGTTAAACCGATATCAATACTGGTGGGTGCATTTGGATTGGTGATAATAATGCCACCATTGGCTTGTTTATAGTCATCCACCACAATTTCAAAGTCATCATTGAGTGGTAAAATTTTGGTTTTGACCCCAAAAAATTGGCTATAAACAGGATAGAAGCTATAGGTAATATCGGGGTAAAGTACAGGCAGCTCTTGCACAAAAAATGCTTTAAAAATATGAGCTAAGACTTCATCTGAACCATTGCCAACAAAGACATTTTCAACCGCAACATTTTGTTGTGTCGCAATCGCCTGCTTTAACGCAGAAGCATCTGGATCTGGATATAAACGCAATACATCTGCAGAGTTTTCCAAAACTGCTTGAACAGCCTCCACCACTTTTGGTGAGGGTGGATATGGATTTTCGTTGGTATTGAGCTTCAATAAATTTTGAATTTTAGGTTGTTCGCCTGGTACATACGGTTCTAATTCACGTACTTCAGGACTCCAAAAACGCATTTTTTCTGTAGTAATGTTAGACATTGTCTATCTCATTTATGCACTCAACTTACTTTTATGTAAGCCCTCTCCTTCTAGGAGAGGGTTTGGGAGAGGTTTATGATGTCCCAAACTGAATTTAATATTTTCCCCTCTCCTAACCTCTCCCATAGGGAGAGGAACATTCATTACTGAACACATGAGGGATCTAAATTATATTATTGATAACGATAACGTGCCGAACGCGCATGCGCATCTAAGTTTTCTTGTTGCGCTAAGATATCTGCGGTTTTCGCCAAAGTTTTCACACCTTGCTCAGAGCACATAATCAAACTTGAACGCTTTTGGAAATCATATACACCCAGCGGCGAGGAAAAGCGTGCCGTACCTGAAGTTGGCAAAACGTGGTTTGGCCCTGCACAATAGTCACCAATCGCTTCTGGAGTATAACGCCCCATGAAAATCGCACCAGCATGGCGAATATCTTCGGCCATTTCCTGTGCTTCATCTAGGCACAGTTCTAAATGCTCAGGCGCGACTTGATTAATCAGCTCAACTGCTTCAGCGCGGTCTTTCACAAGCACTAACGCGCCACGATTGGCAATTGAAGTACGCGCAATCTCCGCCTTAGGTAAAGCTTGTAAATGCACTTCAATAGCCAGTTCTACTTCATGTAATAACTGTTCATCCGGTGTGATAAACACTGCTTGCGCCACAGTATCGTGTTCAGCTTGGGACAATAAATCCATTGCCAACCATTGTGCGTTATTCACGCCTTCGGCATAAACTAAAATTTCAGATGGCCCTGCAATCATGTCGATACCGACCTGTCCGAATACCGCACGTTTCGCAGCCGCGACAAAACGGTTACCTGGTCCTGTAATCTTATCTACTGCTGGAATCGTTTCTGTACCATAGGCTAAAGCTGCAACTGCTTGCGCTCCACCAATAGTAAAGACACGGCTGACGCCAGCCAAATAAGCAGCTGCTAATACCAATGGATTCAACTCACCATTCGGTGCAGGTACGACCATAATAATTTCAGGTACACCCGCCACATGCGCAGGCACAGCATTCATCAGTACAGAAGACGGATAAGATGCCAAACCACCAGGTACATAAATACCAACGCGATCTAAAGGCGTTACTTTTTGCCCAAGTGTGTTCCCTAAGGCATCCACATAGGTCCAGCCTTCTTGTTTTTGCGCTTGGTGAAACTCACGAATGCGGTTTGCAGCAAGCTCTAACGCCTCGCGGACTTCGGTACTCAAACCCTCAAAAGCGGTTTTTAATTGTTCTTGGGTCAGTTCTAAATCTGAGAATTGATGCGCGGGATGTCGATCGAACTGTTGAGTGAGTTTAAGAACATGAGCATTACCATGCTGACGAACATCAGCGATGATTTGATCTACGGTTTTTAAAAGTTCTGGGTCACTCACGGTTTCAAAAGCCAACAAATCAGCAAAGACTTGTTTAAAGTTCTGATCTTGAGTCGATAAACGTCGCATCAATTTATCCACAATGAAAATAAAGGGAAGCTTTAGTTTACCTTGTTTCCTGTATTTTGTGGGCAACAATCCCCCAGCTAAACACAGAGTGTAATGAAAAATTACTTTTAACTTCATCGGGAAATGAATCTGATTCAATATTTTTAATCTAGAATTATTAAACATGACTAAAAAACAGGCAAAACAAGATGCCCCTCACGGACATAGCCACATACTTTTCAACGGGGCAATTTAGCCGAATCCAACAGCATTTTTCGGAAGCCATTACATGGGAAATTGTGGGTGAACAACGGCTTTCAGGTTTTGATCAAGTACTCAAGCATTGCCAGTCTATCGAACATTATTTTTCGACCGTCGCGCATGAGTTCCATATTCAAGCAATTCATCAAATGGGTCATCATGTGATTGTTCAAGGTGAAGCACAATTTCATGACACTCAGCAGACATCGCGAATTTCTGCTTGTGATGTCTATACTTTTAATACTTTAAATCAACTGGTTCAGATTCAATCCTATTGTATTTCAATCCAATAGAAATATTAAAAAATGAGCAGGTACAAAAAAACCGCCATCATCGATAGCGGTTTCTTTAAAAACAAAAAAGATGAACTTATTTGTTTTTTAACGCTTCACGTTCAGCAACTGCTGTTTCTAACTGTGCAAGAATTGGGTTTAACAAGGCTTGCTTACGTTTGAAACTTGCCTTGTTCACGATCAGACGTGAAGACACTTTACAAATTTCTTCCAAAGGTTCTAAACCATTGGCACGTAAAGTATTCCCAGTATCGACCACGTCAACAATGTAATCGCCCAAACCCACCAACGGTGCAAGTTCCATTGAACCGTACAACTTAATTACATCGACTTGCTCACCTAAGCTTGCATAGTACTGACGGGTTAAGTTTACGTATTTAGTGGCAATTTTTAAACGCCCTTTGGGACGCGCCATGCCAACTTTGCCTGCAGTCATCAGTTTACATACTGCGATTTTTAGATCGAGTGGTTCATAAACGTTTTGCGCGCCATGTTCCATAAGCACGTCTTTACCCGCAACACCGATATCAGCCGCACCATTTTCCACATAGGTGGGTACGTCAGAAGCACGTAAAATTAAAATACGGACTTGTTTATGGGTGGTTGGGAAAATTAACTTGCGTGACTTATCAGGATCTTCCAGTAAGTTAATTCCAGCCGTTTCAAGTAAAGGCAGGGTTTCTTTTAAAATACGACCTTTACTCAATGCCAATGTTAAACCATGATCAAAATTGCCCATTACGTCAAAATTTGGATCATCGTTTCTCATATCGCTCATGAACTTACTCGCTTAATTTGGGCGCCTATACCTTGTAATTTCGCTTCGACATCTTCATAACCGCGATCAATATGATAGATACGATCAATCAGCGTCTCACCATCCGCAGCAAGCGCAGCTAACACTAGCGAGAAAGAAGCGCGTAAATCTGTTGCCATCACAGGTGCAGCAGAAAGTTTCTCTACACCGGTCACAACAGCATCATTACCTTCGACCTGAATATTGGCACCCATACGTGACAATTCAGGTACATGCATAAAACGGTTTTCAAAAATCGTTTCAGAAATGGTGGCAAAACCACGACCAATGGCATTGACTGCCATAATCTGTGCTTGCATATCAGTTGGGAAATCTGGATGTGGAAGCGTTTGGAAACTTACTGCTTTCGGGCGTTTACCCATCATATCCAGTTCAATCCAATCATCACCACGGGTCACTTCCGCGCCCATTTCTTCAAACTTTTCTAAGACCGATTCCATCAACGTTGGATCAGTATGTGTGGTTTTTACACGACCTCCGGTAATGGCCGCAGCAGCCAAATACGAACCTGTTTCAATACGGTCAGCAACCACAGCATATTCACAGCCATGTAGTTTTTCAACACCTGTGACCACTAGGGTATCTGTGTCTAATCCTTCAATTTTTGCACCCATCGCGATCAACATTTTCGCAAGGTCCGTAATTTCAGGTTCACGTGCCGCATTACGAATCGTGGTCACACCTTCTGCCAATGCCGCAGCCATTAAGATATTTTCGGTACCACCCACGGTCACCATATCAAAAATGACTTCGCCACCTTTCAGACGTCCATCAACTTTAGCATGTACATAACCCGCTTCAACTTCAATCTCTGCACCTAAAGCTTCTAAAGCTTTTAAATGTTGATCGACTGGGCGCGAGCCAATCGCACATCCACCCGGCAAAGACACTTTTGCACTACCATAGCGCGCCACCAATGGGCCCAGCACTAAAATAGATGCACGCATAGTTTTCACCAGCTCATACGGTGCAAACTGATTGTCCAGTGTTGAGGTATCCGCAGTAACCGTGTCACCTTCATAGGTCATGGTAATACCTAGACCACCAATCAACTGCACCAAAGTATTTACATCTTTTAAATGCGGTACGTTGGTGAGCTTGGTTGGGGTTTCAGGCAAAATCATTGCTGCAAGCAACGGCAAGGCAGCATTTTTAGCACCCGAAATACGAACTTCGCCTTCGAGCTTCGTGCCACCTTGAATTAAAAATTTATCCATCTAATTTTAAGCTCCGAATAAGCTTGCTTTACGCCATTCTTCTTTAGTCATTGCACGAATAGTCACCGCATGCACTTCGCCACTTGCGATATAAGAATTTAATGGTGCATAAACAGCTTGCTGACGTGCAACAGGGCGTTTGCCTTCGAATTGGTCGTCGACAATACGTAAGTCAAACTTTCCGCCTTGCCCACTAACTGCAACTTCAGCTTCAGGAAAAGCAGCTTTTAAAATTTCAGTGAGCTGTTCACTATTCATCACAAAGACCTCTTATAGGACCAACGGTGTAAAAACCTGCCATTTTACTATAAATCTGAAAAATAAATCATAAACCCGCACACTTTATATATAAAAAAAGAGGTTTTAAAAAACCTCTTTTTGCATAAAAAACAAACTAAATGGCAATAGGTTGGTAAACCTGCTGCATTTTACGGTGCTTATCGAGCTGTCTTTTTAGTTTTTCTGATAATTTTTTAATCGACGTATACATATCATCTGCTGAAGCCTGAGCAAAAAATTCAATGCCTGGTAAACGGATAATTGCTTCTGCAATATGATTGCTACTGCCTTTTTTAGTATGTTTATCGACCTGATGATCCTTGGTTAATTTCACCTGCATACTGTTCACCTGATCAATATGCTTGGTCATTTCTGCAAATTTGCAGCGAATGGTATCTTCAATAGCTGGGGTAATGCTCAAATGATGTCCACGAATTGTTATTTGCATATATCTATCCCTCACCTTCATTAGGATTAATGAGGAAAAGCCAAGACGATTTAATGACTACAAAATAACCAGCACGCATAGAAACATCAAATCATTTTAGCCATTCCTTAAAGAAAAAAGAGGTTCATTATGTTGTCATAATGAACCTCTAGAATAGTCAGATTTTAAATTTTAGATCAAGACTTTTCGTTCAGAAGATGACGGAATATGTAACGATTCGCGATACTTTGCCACTGTCCGACGCGCTACATCAATTCCATCGTCTTTTAAAAGATTGGCAATTGCGTTATCAGACAAAGGTTTACGTGCATTCTCTTCAGCAATCAATTTTTTAATCTTGGCACGAATTGCAGTTGAAGATGCCTCACCGCCTGAAGTAGTCCCCACATGGCTTGAAAAGAAATATTTCAACTCGAACAAGCCTCGTGGCGTCAGCATATATTTGTTGGTTGTCACCCGAGAGACGGTCGACTCATGCAATTCAACTTCTTCTGCAATATCTCGAAGTACCAAAGGCTTCATCCCTTCAGCACCAATTTCTAAAAATGCACGCTGATGTTCAATGATACACGTCGCCACTTTCAGTAAAGTTTTATGTCGTTCATCGACACTTTTAATAAAGTTTTTCGCATCCAACATCTGATTACGTAAGTACTGATTATCTTCACTTTGATCAGCACGCTTAATCATATTGGCATAAAACGAGTTCACACGAAGTTTTGGCATCACATCAGGATTTAAAGCCACTTGCCATTGTTCGTTTTTCTTCATTACCACGACATCAGGAATTTGATAATCCGAGTCTTTATCTTCAAATTCAAGTCCTGGATGCGCTTTTAGCGTTTTCAATAAATCAACCGCACACTTGAGCTGCTCTTGATTTAAACCTGTTTGTTTAATCAGTTTCGCCAGTTCATTGCTGATCAATAGTTCATAGTTTTTCAGCAGATTCATGGCATCATTTCGACATGCGGTCTGCATTGGTAAGGCTTCCAACTGCACCATTAAACACTCTGCAAGATTCCGCGCCCCAACTCCGAGTGGGTCTAAACGCTGAATATGCTTGAGCACTACAACCACTTCGTCATCTTCGACTTCGTCGTCATAGTCCATGCTTGTTAAAAGATGTTGAACTGAAGTCGTTATTTCTGAAATATCACTGTCTAAAAAACCTTTATCGTCCAACGAGTCAATAATGCAATAAGCAATCAACATATCTACTTGCGAAAAATGCAACAGATTGATTTGCTCGAGCATATGCTCTTTTAAGCCCAAATGACCTTGGCGATTATCTTCTCGTTCTTCAAATTCTGCTGCGCCCAAACTGGTCGGTTGATGGGTGTAAACATCATCCCAGTCAGTATCGACCGGTAAATCATCGGGTAAATGATCTGCGTTGAGTTCGTTGGTTAAATCTTTCTTATCCTGTTCTTGCACACTGGATAAGCTTTCGATAGATGACTGTTCTTCTACTTTTTCTAAGAGTGGATTGCTGTCGAGTTGAATCTGAATTTCCTGTTCAAGTTCAAGGCTCGATAATTGAAGCAATCGAATAGCTTGTTGTAATTGGGGGGTTAGCGACAAAGAGTTCGAAACTTTCAATCCAACCGATAACTTCATAAAACTCTACTCATCAATACAACTATTTTTAAAGCACGCTTTATAAGCAATTTTTGTGCCGTTTTATTTTTTATAGCATAGAAAATTCAAAAAACCTACATTTTTTGAGCAGATTGTTTTCATTTCCTACCTAGTTTTAGATTTTATGGATGTATTAATACATATCAATTATTGAAAAGGCTCATTAAAACCTTCACACAGTCTAAAGTTACACGAAACACTGCATCGGCTACTTTCACTTACTTACAAGAGTCCGTTAAATCAAAACATCGGTATCATTCTGCTTTGTTAGGCTAAAGCATAGACATTTTTTAGGTGATTTACATGACTCAAAAAGTATTGTCCATAACCTCAAATATAGGCGTAGAGCATGATGAGCTAATTCAGCCTCTCCATTTTCTACAGTCCAAAGGCATAGAATGCATTCATGCCGCGATTGAAGCTAGTGATGTTCGAACTGTCAAAATGGACTCAGACTCGGCAGCAAGCTATCCTCCAGACGTCGATTTGGATCATGTTCATTATGACGACTACGACTTGCTGATTATCCCCGGCGGTGCAGTTAATGCCGATCTATTACACCAACATCCCAAAGCTCTCGAAATTATCCAAAGTTTTAGCAACCAAGCCAAACCAATCGCTGTGATTTGTCATGCGCCTTTAGTTTTGATTAAAGCTGAACAGATTAAAACTAAGCATCTGACTTCGCATAAAAATATACGACTCGATCTGGAAAATGCAGGTGCTATATGGGTCGATGAAGCCGTTCACACATGTAATGCAGGTGGTTGGACGCTCATCAGCTCACGTAGTTCAGAAGATCTTCCCGCTTTTAATCAAGTGATATTGAAAGAAATTGAATCCAATTCGTCCATTTAAGATGCCATAAAATAAAAAGAGCCTGATATTGATCAGGCTCTTTTATTCATTTTTTAAAAGTCACAGACTTTTTAAGTATTCAATAATTTCTACTTGTTCCGCCATTTCAGCCAATTGAAGCGCAGTGTATTCACCTTTGTAGTGGACATTCGCACCTTTTTCAACCAATAGTTTCACCACTTCTAGATAGCCATTTTCAACCGCTGCTTGAAGTGCGCTATAGCCTTCATCATCGGTCGAGTTCACATCTACACCATTGGCGAGACTTTTTTCTACTTCAGCGAGTTCACCTAAAGAAGCCCAATACACCAGTTCAGGTAAATGCAGTTCATCATCGTTTTCAGGAATTGGGGAGAATGTGTTGAGTTTCATAATAAGTTACCTAATTAAATCGAATTTCAGACCAAAGTGTAATCCTGATAACTGTTCAGATAACTCTTTTAGAACTTCATGAATCTCACTTAACACTTCATTATCGCTTACGTATGATTCGATGATTTCATCGTTCCCATTATGAACAAGTAAGAAAATCTTAGATTTTGATTCACTTTTCGACTCTTTTGGAGTTTTTCCTTTAACAAGATTACATTTTTTAAAAGTAGATTTTTGATAATCTAAATTTTTATCCATACTAATAGGATATCTAAACATAGTTGAATTACTATCATATTCTTCTAATTTATTAATTAATATAGGTATTTCTTCAGGAATATCAAACCAGTTATATCCTGTTCTACTATCTATAGAATCACGGTTATTTTCTAAAATAATTAAAAAATTTTCAAATAAAGTTTTAATTGAATGGACATTAAATATTTTTTTCTCTTTACCATTTCAACTAATTTTGGGAAATCATCATTTCCAGTTTTTGATTTTTTAAAACTGATCTTATATATGAGAGTAATTGCTGATTTTAGATATAGTTCAATCGAATGCCTATAAAGATATAGAATTGGTAATTTACCTCCACCGATACCAAAACCATATTTTGTATCTTGATTATCATCTAGTGCCTGTGCCGCATAATAGAAAGAATCCGCTGTTGCCCCCAATCCTAAATCTGTCTGCAAAGCTAAAGGTTTAAAATAATCCTCGATCATAATTTCAATAATACTTAATATCTATAATCAATAATATACATCTACTAGATAAAAAAAGCCTCCTTTCGGAGGCTTTTCTTTTTAAGGAATCACAACTTATGCTTTAGCTATAGACGCGTCTTTAAGATCAATCTTATCGCTGTCACTATCATGCATAATCAGAGCAACCGCAATAGCAGTAATCAACACAGGTAAACCCACAGCCATAAAGTTATAGTGGGCAGGCAAATTCATACCCAACAAACTCCCGATTAAAATTGGTCCAATGATTGCACCCATACGACCAATTGCAGACGACCAACCAATCCCCGTTGAACGAACAGCAAGTGGATAGTACTGAGCGACATAGCTATAAAGCAGCATTTGCGAACCGATCGATGCAGCACCCGCCAAGAATACTAGAATATATAAAAGGAATTGATTCGATTGGAAGCCCATCAAGCTCATCACAACAGCACCCATCATCCCTAAGCACATGAGCACAGGTTTCAAATGGAAGCGATCGGCCAAGATCCCTCCACCTACAATACCAATCACCGCACCAATGTTCATCACCATCATAAACATCAAGCTATTGTCCATTGAGTAGCCTGCTGCCATCATTAACTTCGGCAACCAACTGCTTAAAGCATACATAGTCAGTAAACAGGTGAAGAACGCCACCCAAAACAACAAGGTATTTATCGCACGCCCACGCTTAAATAAGCTCACAACATTTGCAGACTCTGGCACATCAACCTGATGCAGCTCAAAAGTTGTATCTTCTTTTACTGTCACCGTTGGTGCTAAACGACGAACAATTTTACGTGCTTCCGCCTGACGGTTTTGTTGCACAATAAAAGTCAAAGACTCGGGCAAAAACTTCCAAATAACAGGTAATAACAACAAAGGAATACCCGCAATAAAGAACATAATTTGCCAACCAAAACTTGGAGTAAACCACGCACCTAACAATGCAGCCATTACACCACCCACGGCATAACCACTAAACATCGTAGTCACTAAGGTACTACGCATTTTTTGTGGTGCATACTCAGATGTCAGCGCAACAAGGTTTGGCATTACTCCACCAATTCCAAGTCCTGCAAGGAAACGGAGAATTGCAAATTCCGTTGGATTTGATGCAAAACCACCTGCACAGGTAAGCCCGCTAAAAAGCACAATACAGATCATAATGACTTTTTTACGGCCAATTTTATCCGCCAAAGAGCCGAATATCATTGCACCAAACATCATGCCTGCTAAAGCAGTACTTGCAAGCATACCCGCCTGTACAGCACTTAAGCCCCAGTCTTCCATTAATAATGGTAATACCACACCATTAATTGCCAAGTCATAACCATCAAATAAAATAATTAGTAAACACCAAGCAACAACTTGAAAATGGAACCCCGAAAATTTTGCACGATCAATAATATCATTCACATTCACTTAAATAATAATTATGACTATTTAAGATATTTTATTTAATTATGATAAACCTCAATTAGACGATTGATTCGTTTATTATTTAACCTTCCTTGCATAAAAAAATCCCCCTCAGCGATTAGCGGAGGGGGATTTAGAATTAATGAGCTGGCGATGACTTACTCTCACATGGATAACTCCACACTACCATCAGCGCTAAGAGGTTTCACTTCTGAGTTCGGGAAGGGATCAGGTGGTTCACTCTT
>NZ_JACBEZ010000028.1:0-45979 GCF_013391465.1 Acinetobacter sp. SwsAc2
TCGATCGGTCACTTTACCTAGGCAAAAAGGTTCCATTTTTGCCCATTGGGCATCAGTAAGTATGTATCTATCCATAGTACTATTATAAATTAATCAGTAGCCTTTGTTAATTCTCAACAAGCCCTAGTTTTAGTTACAGTTTTGGGGATGAGTGCTTGCGGGGGCGGTTAGGATCAGCAGTCAACAACAGCAACGGTAAAAGGTGTTCAAAATGAAATGCCTGTAGCCGTAATTCAGTCAACGCAAGACAGCGCAATGGTCGGGGATAGTATACTTTTAGATGGTTCTGAAAGTACCGATGATGGCACGACCACATTGAGCTATCGTTGGGCGGTTGTTAAAAAGCCAGAAAATAGCTTTCCCAGTCTGGGTGCCAGTACAGATAAAACATTTCATTTTATTCCAGACCGTGCTGGAGATTATGAACTGAGTTTAATGGTGAATGATGGTCAACAAGACAGTCAAACCACTACGGTCAAACTACAAGTCTTTGCAAGAAATACACAACAAGTTGTCAATCCATCAGATGTGATACCAGATCCTAAAGAGGATCATGTATTGGTCGACAATACAGAAGAAAAGGGTAAGGTCATTTTTCGTGATGGCTTTGAGACGGGGACGATTCGTGTCGACAAATACAACAATGATTTGTCGACGTGGAATGCAATGGCTCTCCACTTTGAAAATCGTAGTTCAGCCGCGATAGTTAAAGATCCAGCTGGTACAGGGCAGAATGTTGCCAAATTTGTCGTGCCTGATGATGGTCAATGTTATCGCGCGGAAATACAACGAAAGCAATTTGGTTGGGGGCATTACAACTATTCTTTTTCTCATTATATTCCCTCAACATGGCCAGCCTTTCAGTATGGAACAATATTGGCGCAGTGGCATGGTTTTAACCTAAATGGAAAGGATTTGAATCCTCCAATAGCCTTGGTGCTTTCAGGTCTAAAACCTGAATGGCAGTTACATTTGTATGAGTTGAAGCCAATGAGTTCACCATTGGCGGTTCCAGAAACACTTTTGAAGCGTTATGTCTTAGATGTGCCCGTGGAATATAACCAGTGGAATGATTGGAATTTTGATATCCAATGGTCAGAACTTGATGCAAACAATCAACTGATTTCTGGGAAAGTGGTGGTAAAACACAATGGAAAAGAAGTAGCCAACATTAGTGGGGTTAATAATTACCATCAAAAGTGGTCGCCTTATTTCCAAATGGGCATTTACCGTTCAAGTTGGCGTGAAGGGGCACTGAAGAACCGTGTAATCGTGGGGCAGCCTGTCGAGGCTTACCATAAAAATGTGGTGATTAAAGATCTTAATTAAGATTTCTTTTTTTATCTAAGTAGTCATTTCGTATCATTAAAAAACCGATGGCTCTCACTTGAAAGCCATCGGTTTAACTTGGTATGACCTTAGATCATTACCACATTATTTTAAAATTAAAGGTTATTGCTCAAATCGGCTTGAGTGTTCATCGGCTTATCTTGAGCATGCTTTCCCCAGTTAAACTTCTGTGCACAGATGCCTAATCCAACTATAAACAAGGCAAGTAAACTAGTGTAAGTCACTTCTTTAAAGTAGGTACCTTCCACAAGCATAGTAATGAGCGCCCCAATGATAAAGACGATGGCAAGATAAGTGAGCCAAGGGAATAGCCACATTTTAAAGTCAATCACTTGTCCTTCAGCTTCTAATTTCTTACGCATACGTAATTGTGAGAAGGCAATGGTCAGGTAGACATACAGAGCTGCTGTACCTGTTGCTAACATGAAGATGTCATAGACATTCATACTTTCAGTTGCAGTAAGGTACGTTGCCACCAGAGCAAATAATGACGAGACCAGAACGCCCATCCACGGACTACCATTACGGTTGATTGAACCGAAGCTTTTCGGTGCATCGCCACGTTTTGACAGTGAAAATAACATCCGTGAACAGGTATAAAGTGCCGAGTTAAAACAGCTACATACCGAGGTCAGGACTACAAAGTTAACAATGTGTTTTGCTTCTGGAATGCCAAGTGCTGACAAAGTCACACTATAGGTTCCCCAAGTTGGATCTTTTAACAGTGGATTGTTATGTGGAATTAGGCATACGGTAATAAACATTGAACCGACATAGAACAACATAATTCGCCAAACCACGGAGTTAGACGCTTTACGGATTTCACGGGCTGGATTTTCTGATTCTGCCGCCGCAACCGTAACAATTTCAGCACCGATGTAGGCAAACATAACCCCGAGTAAGGCGGTGATGACTGCTGAGAAACCATTCGGCATGAAGCCGTCCGCAGTTAAATGTGTGATTCCTGATGCACTTGCTTGACCCCATGGCCATAAATGCATGATAGCCAAGCTACCAATTACTAAGAAAATCACAATCGCAATTACTTTGATGAGTGCAAACCAAAATTCAAATTCACCATAGTTTTTGACATTTTGTAAGTTAACCAAAACTAAGGATACAATTACGACCAGCATGTACCCCCAGATTGGGATAAAGGGAAACCAGCTATTGAGAATTTTACCTGCGACATAGGCTTCCCAACCCATCAGCAAAGCCCAAGAACACCAATACAGCCAGCCAATGGTAAAACCAGCCCAACGACCAATGGCACGATCAGCATAGGTTGAAAATGACCCACTGTCTGGATTGAGAACAGCCATTTCACCCAGCATACGCATGATTAACAGAATGAGTAATCCACCAAACGCATAGGCCAAAACTGCAGCAGGGCCTGCCGAATAGATAACATTTCCCGAGCCGATGAACAGTGAACCACCAATGACACCCGCAATCGAGATCATGGTGAGATGACGCGACTTAAGTCCATTTTTTAAGCCTTGAGATGCATCCGGCACAGCGCTTTGTTTAGGTGCTTCCATATAATTTTCCTTAATCTTAAGGAAGTAGTTTCAAAATGGGCAAAGCCTTTTTCGGACTACTTATCCTTTAAAACTGTAACCGAATGATCAGAGGCTTTATCATTATTAAGGCAAAAATGAATAAATCTGATATTCGTGTCAAAGCGTGAAAAATCACACTTTGGCTACAAAACGGTTACATGTTGTTTATGTATGCACCTAATCTCTCTTTTTTGTTCTCAGTAAACGAGAGCCATTTTTTAGCATTTGGAAGGAGCCAATTGCAGCTAAAATATGAAAAGCTGGGGAGCCAATGTTTACTCTCATCTCAATAATTTATAGAATGAAGCAGCAAAACTCAGCTTTGTAACTGCGGCTTTAGTCGTAAGTCGAAGGGTTGTAAAAAAACTTAAGTATCTAATTTATAAAAATAATCAACTCAGCGTACGAACTCCTGCATTTCGTAGACATTTGAGTAACACACCAAAAGCCACCAATATTTCTTGTTCACGGACACAGGCAAAGCCCAATAGTAGTCCTTTCTGCCGTGTTGAATAATGCTTGGTATAGTATTGTGACAGTGCTCGAACTTTTACGCCTTGATCAAGTGCATTGCTGGCAATTAACACATCATCCATGTTGCTCGGCAGCTTTAAAATCAAATGTAAACCAGCAGCGGTATTGTATTCATGCAGGAAATCTGCCCCAAGATGACGTGTAATCAGGTCGATTAAAAAGGCGTGACGCTTGCTATAGAGTAAACGCATACGACGAATATGTGCTTCATAATGGCCCTCACGGATAAACTCTGCCAAGACTTTTTGATCCAGTAAATGCCCGCCCCGATATAGTTCCGATGCCACAATACGCAGTGGTGAAAACAACTTTTTAGGGACCACCAAATAGCCAATGCGCAAAGCAGGGTAGATGGTTTTACTGAAGGTTCCCATATAAATGACAGGTGCATCAGGTTCCAAACCTTGCAAAGAAGGGAAGGGCTGACCCGAGAAGCGGAACTCACTGTCATAGTCATCTTCCACAATCCAACTTTTATGCTGGCGCGCGATGGCAATCAGTTGTTTACGACGTTCTAAACTTAAGTGAGAGCCTAAAGGGTACTGATGTGAAGGCGTCACAAAAATCAGTTTAGGCGGGGTTTTCGGGTCTAGGTCAGGGATAATACCTTCTTGATCGACAGGCAAGGAGCGGAGATTCACGCCATTAATACGTAAAATATTACGTGCCCCCCAATAAGCAGGATCTTCAATCCAAACTTCATCGCCTGGGTCACTTAAGGTCCGTGAAACCAAATCGATCGCCTGATGTGTCCCTTCAGTAATAATGATTTGGTCTGCATCGCATTGTACCGAACGCGCAATTTTGAGGTATTCCGCTAGTTCTTGGCGCAGCTCTAAACAACCGCCCGCATTGCTATAAATGAGACTATTAATTTCAGGTTCACGGCTGAGGCGGGTTTGAATACGGCTAAAAATATGGTGCGGAAACTCTGTGACATCGGGTGCACCGGGCACAAACGCGCCCCATTGGTAAGGTGATGCAGCCGAATAGCCGATGAGATAGGAACCTCGTTGCGACAAATTATAATTTTGCTGGGTCTTTTTTTCTTGAGTTTGGCTATTGGTATTTTCAGCTTTGACCAAAAAGGATTCAGGCAGTTTTTCAGCGACCCACGTGCCTTGGCCTGTACGTGCTTGAACATAGCCTTGCGCTTGTAATTGTTCGTACGCACTGAGTACGGTATTGCGTGAGACTTTAATTTCTTTGGCTAAGTCACGCGATGCAGGTAGGCGAGTTTTGGGTGCGAGCACACTGTCAATAATGGCGTTGCGTAAGCAGCGAAACAACCGCAATTGTAGGGTTCCGTCAATATCTTGCTGTAATCGTTGCAGTAAATAATCTCCAAGCAAGCTACGCAATTGGCTCTCTCCTACAATATTAAAATGGCTTTTCGTGAGCGATTACCATAAATGCAAAATTATCTCGTCAGGCAGCCGTTGTAAAGCATTTCGCTTGTAGACGTTGGGAGCAAATGCCCGCGACTAAGGGGCTGGAAATATACACAAGTCGCATCCAAAGCAAAAGTTTTTTTAGATGATTTACATAATCGAATACAACGGCTTGAAAATACAATTAGAAAAGCCTAAAGAAGGACATAAATGGTTTCTAGGTTAGCCTAGTCATCTGCTGAGTTTTGGGTTTCTTTATCATTTTTGGTGATTCGATTGAATACCGTAATGGCTCTCTTAAATAAGTATGTCTTTTTTAATTGATATTTTTTAAGTTTTTTATTTTTATAAAATAAATATTTCAGGTGGAAAATAACTATAAAGGGATAGGGTAAATTGGCTCCATCTGTCTGATGAAAAGTGGCTCTCGTCTAGTGCCAATAAAAGCGCAAAATGCAATAAACCCCACGTCCTTTGTATATCAGCAAAAAGCATGATCGGGACGCTGAAATTTTATAAATGTATGAATCAAGAATGAGGATACAAAATGGACAGTAAACACTCTGCACTGAACGCACGTAAACTAAAAGCGACTCCTCGTGGCGTTGGTGTCATGTGTCAATGGTATGCGGAGAAAGCAGAAAATTCCACCATTTGGGATGCTGAAGGGAATCAATATACTGACTTCGCGGGTGGTATTGCGGTACTGAACACAGGTCACCGTCATCCTAAAATTATTGCTGCTGTTACTGAACAATTGACTAAATTCACCCATACAGCGTACCAAGTTGTACCGTACGAAATTTATGTTTCTTTGGCTGAACGTATTAATGCACGTGCGCCAATTGCGGGTGAAGCGAAAACAACATTTTTCTCTACTGGTGCTGAAGCTGTAGAAAATGCAGTGAAAATTGCACGTTCTTACACAGGTCGTCACGGTATTGTGACTTTTGGTAATGGTTTCCACGGTCGTTCATTTATGACCATGGCAATGACGGGTAAAACTGCACCGTACAAACGTGACTTTGGTGTGATGCCTTCAGGTGTTTTCCATGCGCGCTATCCAGTAGAGTCAAAAGGCATTACTGTCGATGCTGCGATTGAAAGCATTGAAGATATTTTTGCAGAAGATATTGCGGCACATGATGTTGCCGCTATTGTGCTTGAACCTGTTCAAGGTGAAGGCGGTTTCAACGTGGTTCCTGCTGAATTCTTAAAACGTTTACGTGCGCTATGTGATCAACACGGTATTTTGATTATTGCAGATGAAGTACAGACAGGTTTTGCACGTACTGGTAAGTTATTTGCCATGGATCACTATGAGACCAAAGCGGATTTAATCACGATGGCGAAAAGTCTTGGTGGTGGTTTCCCAATCTCTGGTGTAGTTGGTCGTGCTGAAGTGATGGATGCTCCAAACCCAGGTGGTCTAGGTGGGACTTATGCAGGTAACCCAGTGGCTGTGGCTTCTGCACATGCCGTACTAGACGTGATTGAAGAAGAAGGTCTTTGCGAACGTGCAAATGTATTGGGCGCAGAGTTGGTTGAAGTTCTGAATGAACTCAAACAGTCTTCGTCTACAGTCCAAGAAATTCGTGCGTTGGGTTCAATGGTCGCGATTGAGTTGGAAACGGCGGATCAAGCGAAAGCAATTCAAAACTATGCAATGCAAAATGGCTTGCTTATTTTGACCTGTGGTCGTTATGGTAATGTGATCCGTTTCTTATATCCTTTAACGATTCCTGCAGAACAATTCCGTGCTGGCTTAAACATTTTAAAACAAGGTTTTGCACTTTCTGCTGCAGCATAATTGAAGAGTAATGACTATGCTTCAAGCGCAATATAAAGATTTATTACAGCATCCAGATATTTGTTTTGATGTGCCTGAAAATGGCGGTTACATCGAAGTCAAAGATGCGGCAACACATGACACCTTGGCATGGGTGAAATCCCATGACCGAGCGTCAGTTGAGCAAGTGATTGCTCGTTCTCAAAAGGCACAAACTGCGTGGAAAGCGCAAACAGCTCTACAACGTGCTGATGTGCTTTGGGCTTGGTTTGATTTGATGCAGGAAAATAAAGAGTCATTGGCTCAGATTTTGACTGCAGAACAAGGCAAGCCGTTAGCTGAAGCACGTGGTGAAATTGGCTATGCGGCTTCATTTATTCGTTGGTTTGCAGAACAAGCGCGCCGTATCGATGGTGAAGTTTTAACACCAACACTGCCGAACCAACGTTTGTTGGTGATCAAACAGGCGATTGGTGTTACGGCCGCAATTACGCCGTGGAACTTCCCCGCAGCAATGATCACACGTAAGGTCGCACCTGCAATTGCAGCAGGGTGCTCGATGATTGTGAAACCTGCTGAGCAAACGCCTTTAACGGCTTATGCTTTAGAAGTGTTAGCAATACGAGCGGGTTTGCCACAAGACGTATTATTACACATCAGTGGTGATTCAAGCGAAGTGGGTAAAACACTGTGTGAAAGCGACACGGTGAAAAAGTTGAGCTTCACAGGTTCAACTCAAGTTGGTCGTATCTTGATGCAACAATGTGCGCCAACCATCAAAAAACTGTCTTTAGAATTAGGCGGTAATGCACCTGTTTTGGTGTTTGATGATGCCAATCTTGAGCAAGCTGTACAAGGCATTATGGCCAGCAAGTTCCGCAATAGCGGACAGACCTGTGTATGTGCCAACCGTATTTATGTACAAGACGGTATTTACGATGCCTTGGTTGAAAAACTGGCAGTTGCTGTCGCGAACTTAAAAGTGGGTGATGGCCGAGTTGAGACTTCAACCCAAGGGCCGCTGATCGATGAAGCTGCGATTGAAAAAGTACAGTCGCATATTGCCGATGCCATTAGCAAAGGTGCGCAGGTTAAAACCGGGGGTCAACGCTCAAGCCTAGGTGGAACTTTCTTTGAACCGACACTTTTAACCGAAGTGACACAAGAGATGAAAGTGGCAAAAGAAGAAACCTTTGGTCCATTAGCACCCTTATTCCGTTTTAAAACGGAAGAAGAAGCAGTACAAATGGCCAATGACACTGAGTTTGGTTTGGCAACTTACCTATTTACGCAAAATACCGCACGTCAGTGGCGTGTTGGTGAAGCGCTTGAGTACGGTATGGTCGGCATCAACACGGGTGCGATTTCAAATGAAGTGGCTCCCTTTGGTGGTGTGAAGCAGTCTGGCTTAGGTCGTGAAGGCTCTAAATTTGGTATCGACGAATATCTTGAAATGAAATATTTGTGCGTGGACTTATCTGTTTAAGTCAGTCCAGAAACCATCAGTTTAAAAATCAGCCTTGCCCATTCATGGCTGATTTTTTATGGGTGTATTATTGGAGGAGGGGGATTCATTTTAGACTATTGTGTGATTCAAAAATTGGTTTGATCATGAGGATTGTAAATATAATGTATAATTAACCTGATAAAATTAAATTTCTGTTTTTAAATTATTGTTAAAGCATAACAAATATAGGAATAAAATATTAAAATAAATATAGGAAATGTAAAAAATATAAATAATTTTATTTTCATTCTTATATTTTTCAATAAAATACTCTTCAGTGAAGATGGGCTTTGTTGCACAAAGCTGTTCGTAAGGTCTAATTCAGCAATATAATTTCCGAATGAAGAAGCCTGCACCTAATATCTACCGTACAATCAACTGGTCCAAATACAATCAAGCCTTAATTAATCGAGGAAACATTTCGATTTGGTTTGATCCCAAGACTCAATGGTACGCTCAACCCAAAGGTAAACATGGTCGAAATCAAACTTATTCAGATACAGCCATCCAATGCTGTTTAATGATTAAATTCTTATTTCGACTCTCTTTACGTATGGTCACTGGCTTTGTGGAAAGCCTCATTAAGCTTTGTGGTTTAGATTGGACAGCGCCAGATTATTCCACCATTTGCAGAAGACAAAAGCATATTGATCTTGTAATTGGCTATCAAAAAAGTAGTGATGGACTACATCTACTTGTCGACTCTACTGGTTTAAAGTTTTTAGGTGAAGGTGAATGGAAACGCAAGAAACATCAGCCTGAATATCGTCGCCAATGGCGAAAACTTCATATTGGTATAGATGCTGAAACCCTACAAATACGATCAGTTCAACTCACGACCAACAATGTGAGTGATTCGCAAGTCCTTGGTGATTTACTAAATCAAATCCCATTGGATGAACAGATTGATTCAGTCTATACAGATGGGGCTTATGACACAAAACAATGCCGTCAGGTCATTGCAGATCGGCAAGCGCATGCAGTGATTCCACCTAGGAAAAATGCGAGACCTTGGAAAGATACAAAAGTTCATTCGCGAGAGCGAAATGAATTACTTCGAACAGTTAAGCATTTAGGAAGAATAATATGGAAAAAATGGTCAGGTTACCATCGGCGAAGTTTGGTTGAAACTAAGATGCATTGCATCAAGTTATTAGGCGATAAACTCAGTGCTAGGAATTTTGACAGCCAAGTGAATGATATCCATGCATGCGTAGCCGTATTAAATAAATTTACAGAATTAGGCAGATCTCATACCCAAGTTGTAACCTAAATTTTAGCAACTTAGGAAAACTCTGCCTCACCATACTACTGTCAGCATTGTTACGTTAAGCTACAATAGTAATTTAACAAAGATAGGAGTTTAAGTCTTACTCCTATCTTTTATTCTAGAGACAAATATATGACTAGCAATCCTAAACTTGGACCACACGAAGAAATAGAACTTGAGTTAATGAAAGTAAATCAAAAAAAAATTGCATTATTTGATTTTTTTCCAGAAGAATTCAGAGAACCTTGTGGTAATGGTGAGATAAATTTAATTTTTAGTAAGATTAAATCTAGACTGAAAGACTTAGAGATTGATGTATATATTTTTTATATACATAATGAAAAAGATAATGCTTATAGATTATTAGAATTAATTAATAAACAATTAAATATCACAAAAATAAATATAGATTTAGAACGAGAAATCGGGCATCTTTTAGGCTATAAAGAAAAAGATATTGATTTTTATATTGATAAAATTCAAAAAGCAAAATAGGTGAATTATGAACCTCTTTCATAAATCATTTTTTACTCAATTCTAGATTATAGATTCCAGCAATTAAATTGAATCTCAAACCTAGTCTTTTACCTCTATTTCGATAGCGTTCTGCAAGGATTTTGAACGTTTTTAGGCTGCCAAATACATGTTCAATCCCAATTCTTCTTTTGTTGATCTCTTGGTTGTAGAGTTTCAGTTCAGGATCTAATTTACAGTGTCTTTTCGCTTTTAAAGGAAGCAGGTTAGAGAGAAGTATAAATTTTCCAGATTGTCTTTATCGACTTTAAACTTTATAGGTTGACAGTAAAATGCTGGTTTCAGTATTGTAAATTCCTGAAATATTTCGAATTCGTTCTAAAATTCGGTCAAAGTTTTCTAAACTGTCAGACTTCAATTCTACCAACAGATCCCACTTACCATTGGTGCTATGCAAGGTATGCACGGCAGGGTCGATTCGGAGCTCTTTGACCACCGCACTGGTCTTGGTGCCTTCGACCATAATATTCATCCAAGCACGGATACTATTTTTCTCAGTCCCCGGTTTAATCCGCACTGTATAGCCTGTAATGACGCCACTGGTTTCCAAATATTCAATACGCTTTTGTACCGTATTTCGAGAGATACGAAGCTTGTTGGCAATCTCGGTAATCGAGATACGCGCATTGTCTTGCAGTAAGCCGAGGATTTGACTGTCCGTATCATTCATTTTGATTTTTCCTGTTATCAATTTGATGAAATTTATTTCATTTTAATCAAAATTACAACTTTTTTTGCGCAGTTTGATTTTTCATACTATGCATATTGAGCAGTATTCACATGAACGTTACATCGAGCTGAGGCGATGTGTTCTACGGGTAATGTCTCATATCTATTTAATGGATTTGATTCACCAAATTTTCAAAGGGAAACATCATGTCTTTGTCATATGAAATGGACAATAGTGGCGCTTGGCAGACCTATCTTGCACAGATTAACCGTGTTGCGCCATATCTGGAAGACGACTTAATTCCATTCATCGATACTTTAAAGCGTCCTAAGCGCGCTTTGATTGTTGATGTACCAATCGTGATGGACGATGGTTCGATCCAGCACTTCGAAGGTTATCGTGTACAGCACAATTTGTCGCGTGGACCGGGTAAAGGTGGTATTCGTTATCATCCAGACGTAGAACTCAATGAAGTCATGGCACTCTCAGCGTGGATGACGATTAAAACTGCGGTATTAAATTTACCGTATGGCGGCGCTAAAGGTGGTGTTCGTGTAGACCCTCGCAAATTGTCTCCACGTGAACTTGAACGCTTAACTCGCCGTTTTACTAGCGAAATTAGCCTAGTGATTGGCCCACAAGTCGATATTCCAGCGCCAGATGTAGGCACCAATGCAGACATTATGGGTTGGATGATGGATACCTATTCAAGTATCAAAGGTCATACCGTAACAGGTGTGGTGACCGGTAAGCCTGTGCACTTGGGTGGCTCTTTAGGCCGTGTGCGTGCAACAGGTCGTGGCGTATTTGTTACTGGTTTAGAAGTTGCTAAGAAAATCAATCTCGCGCTTGAAGGCAGCCGTGTAGCAATCCAAGGTTTCGGTAACGTGGGTAGCGAAGCGGGTTACTTATTCCATAAAGCCAATGCGAAAGTGGTGTGTGTACAAGACCATACAGGCACGATCTTTAATGCTGAAGGCATGGACGTTAAGCAGTTACAAGACTATGTTGCGATTCATAAAGGTGTAGCAGGCTTCCCTGATGCCACTTTAATTGAAGACGAAGCGTTCTGGTCAGTTGAAATGGATATTTTAATTCCAGCGGCTTTAGAAGGTCAGATTACGCCTGAACGTGCGCAAAAATTGACTGCAAAATTAGTCTTGGAAGGTGCGAATGGTCCAACGTATCCAGACGCAGAAGACATTCTGTTAGAACGTAAAATTACGATTGTACCTGACGTACTGTGTAACGCAGGCGGTGTAACCGTGAGTTACTTCGAATGGGTTCAAGACATGGCGAGCTACTTCTGGACAGAAGAAGAAATTAACCAACGTTTAGACAAACTCATGATGTCAGCGGTTGAAGACGTTTGGTTCACTGCAAGCGAAAAGCAGTGCAGCCTACGTACAGCAGCATACATCTTGGCGTGTAAACGTATCTTAAAAGCACGTAAAGAACGAGGAATTTTCCCAGGTTAAGGGGGGAGTTCCGTGCCCTTCGGGGCACACCACATTATTAGAAAGAACAACATCAGATTTATTAAGGACGAACAAACCATGAACCAGAATAGTCAACCAAATCGCCAAGATTTTAATCAGTACATGGTGCCAGTTTTTGCACCCGCTCAGTTTATTCCTGTGCGTGGCGAAGGTTCTCGTTTATGGGATCAGCAAGGTAAGGAATATATCGATTTTGCAGGCGGTATTGCGGTCAATGCGCTTGGACATGCTCACCCTGTGGCAGTTAAAGCTTTAGTCGAACAAGGTCAAAAGCTTTGGCACATTGGCAATGGTTATACCAATGAACCCGTACTTGCACTTGCAAAACAATTAGTTGATAACACCTTTGCAGATAAAGTGTTCTTCTGTAACTCTGGTGCAGAAGCCAATGAAGCGGCTTTGAAACTTGCGCGCAAAGTGGGCCTACTTTCAGGCTCTGCACGCAAAAATAAAATTATTGCATTTAAAAATGCTTTCCACGGTCGTACTTTATTTACGGTTACGGCAGGTGGTCAACCGAAATATTCACAAGATTTTGCACCGCTTCCAGAAGGTATTCGCCACTTACCATTCAATGATTTAGACGCAGTACGTGAAGCGATTGATGCAGACACGTGTGCGGTGATTGTTGAGCCGATTCAAGGTGAGGGTGGTGTCATTACGGCAAGCCCTGAATTTTTAAAAGGCTTACGTGAGCTGTGTGACCAACATGGTGCGGTACTGATTTTTGATGAAGTGCAAACAGGTGTTGGTCGTACAGGTGCTTTATATGCGTATATGAACACTGATGTAACCCCAGACATTTTAACCACAGCCAAAGCTCTCGGCGGCGGTTTCCCAATTGGTGCCATGATCACAACAGATAAGTTTGCCAACATGTTTGTGGTGGGTGACCATGGTACGACTTATGGTGGTAACCCATTGGCGTCTGCTGTCGCCAATGCCGTATTTGGTTTGATCAATACCCCAGAAGTGTTGAATGGTGTACGTACACGTGCGCAAATTTTTGCCGATGGTTTAAACCAGTTAAATGCACGCTATGGCCTATTTGAAGAAATTCGCGGTCAAGGTTTATTAATTGGCTGTGTACTAAAAACTGAATATGCAGGCAAAGCCAAAGACATCGTGACTTTAGCGGGCGAAGAAGGCTTATTGGCGCTGGTTGCAGGTCCAAATGTCGTTCGTTTCACGCCATCGTTAATTATTCCAGAAGCAGATATCGAAGCAGGTTTACAACGCTTTGAGCGTGCGCTCGCGCGCTTTGTTGGCGCGTGATAGGCCACTGGTTATGATGATTGTTAGACATGCAGAGCATCGAGATTTAGATGATATCTACATTCTGGCGGGGAAGTCTGGCATTGGCCTGACTTCTTTACCCCAAAATAAAGAGATCTTATCGGCTCGTATTGCACGCACGAAAAAGACCTTAGCGGGTCAGGCAACACCGAGTGAGCAGGGTTATTTATTTGTCCTAGAAGACACCTTGTTACAACGTGTGGTGGGTGTGAGTGCCATTGAAGTTTCAGTGGGTTTAACTGAACCTTTTTATAACTACCATGTGGGCAAACAAGTCCATGCCTCACAAACTCTGAATGTTTATAAAACTTTAAATACGCTGTTTTTAAGCAATGACCATACTGGTTGTAGTGAACTCTGCACCCTTTTTTTGGACCTAGAGTATCGCAAAGACCAAAATGGAAAACTGCTGTCGAAAATTCGTTTTCTGTTTATCGCAGCTTTCAAACAGGCTTTTCAAAATAAGCTGATTGCAGAAATGCGTGGTTATTCGGATGAAAATGGTCGTTCACCATTTTGGGATGCTTTAGGCCATCACTTTTTCAATATGGATTTCTCGACTGCGGATTATCTCAGTGGTATTGGGCAAAAAGTCTTTATTGCAGAGTTGATGCCACGTTTTCCTGTGTATATCGACTTATTGCCGATGGCTGCGCAACAAGTGATTGCACAGGTACATCCGCAGACAGTTCCTGCCTCTCGTGTGTTGGAGTCGGAAGGGCTGTGTTACCAAGGTTATGTCGATATTTTTGATGCAGGCCCGACGCTTGAAGCGGAAGTCAGTAGCCTGCGTGCAGTCAAAGAAAGTCACACTTGTACTGTCAAAATCGTCGATAGCGTACCAGAAAGTGCAGGGCGTTATTTGGTGGCGAATGATCGCTATCAAGACTATCGCGCAATTTTAATTCAGCATGCGGCTGAGACAGACAGTTTAAGTTTAACGGTAGAACAAGCGCATGCCCTTGGTGTGCAAGCAGGGCAAAGCATTCGTATGCTGCCTTTAGATAAGATGGAGAAAAAATAATGTCACAAGGGAATTTATATATAAACGGGACATGGTCTCCAGCGCAAGGTGCAGCATGGGACAAACTCGATCCAGTTACGCAAGAAACAATTTGGCATGGTGCAGAAGCAACAGCTGAGCAAGTTGCACAAGCTTGTCAGTCTGCACGTGCTGCATTTGCTACTTGGGCACGTCGTCCTTTAGCTGAGCGCCTTGAAATTATTCAACAATTTGCCAGCTTGTTAGAACAAAACAAACAACAGCTTGCAACGATTATTAGTCGTGAAACCAGTAAACCGATTTGGGAAACGTTGACTGAAGTTCAGTCGATGATTGGTAAAGTGGCGATTTCAGTACGTGCTTATCACGAACGTACAGGTGAAAGTTTGACGCAAATGCCAGATGGTGCAGCGTCTTTACGTCACCATCCGCATGGTGTTTTGGCTGTATTCGGCCCGTATAACTTCCCAGGTCACTTACCGAATGGTCACATTGTCCCTGCGCTGATTGCGGGCAATACCCTTGTATTTAAACCTAGTGAATTGACACCGTGGACTGCGGAAGAAACAGTCAAATTATGGCAAGAAGCAGGCTTGCCTGCGGGTGTGTTGAACTTGGTGCAAGGTGGTCGTAGCACAGGTGAGGCACTTGCGCAGTCGCATGAAATTGATGGCTTGTTGTTCACAGGCAGTGCCAATACGGGTTACCACCTGCATAAACAATTGGCTGGTGCTCCAGAAAAAATTCTCGCTCTAGAAATGGGCGGTAACAACGCATTAATTATCGATGAAATTACCGATATTGATGCGGTGGTGAACTTAACCGTCCAATCTGCCTTTATTTCAGCGGGTCAGCGCTGTACTTGTGCACGCCGTTTAATTATTAAAAATGGTGCTGTAGGTGATGCCTTCATTCAACGTTTGGTTGAAGTCAGCCGTAACTTGGTGGTGGGTCAGTGGGATGCTCAGCCACAACCGTTTATGGGTGGTGTGATTTCATTGCATGCTGCACAGCAAATTTTACAAGCGCAACAACGCCTGATCGATTTAGGTGCTCAGGTGTTATTACCTGTCACTCAAGCAGATGCCAACAGTAGTTTATTAAGTCCGGGTCTTTTAGACGTGACCCATGTCAGCGATGTGCCAGATGAAGAATATTTTGGCCCATTGAGCTGTATCTATCGTTATGACCACTTTGATGAGGCTTTGGCACTTGCGAATGGCACTCGATTCGGTTTGTCGGTGGGTCTAGTTTCACCTGACCGTGAGCTATTTGATCGTTTATTGATTGAAGCGCGTGCAGGCATTGTGAACTGGAACAAACCATTAACAGGCGCTTCAAGTGCCGCGCCATTTGGTGGTGTAGGTGCATCAGGAAATCACCGTGCCAGTGCCTTCTATGCCGCAGATTATTGTGCATGGCCAATGGCATCACTAGAAAGTCAGCAGGTAAGCCTACCTGAAAAATTATCGCCAGGCATTGTGCTGTAAGTCGACAGAAAAGGGAGTTTAGAAATGTCAGGCTATGAAATTAATTTTGATGGTTTAGTCGGTCCAACGCATCACTATGCGGGATTGTCCTTTGGAAACGAGGCATCCACCAAAAACCAAAATAATCTTTCCAACCCAAAGTTGGCTGCCAAGCAAGGTCTGTTAAAGATGAAAGCTTTGGCCGACATGGGCTTAAAGCAAGGTGTATTTGCACCGCAAGAACGCCCACATGTGCCGACTTTGCGCAAATTGGGTTTTCGCGGTGATGATCACAGCGTCATCGAACAAGCGATGCGAACTTCGCCTGCGTTATTATCCGCTTTGAGTTCTGCATCGTGCATGTGGACTGCCAATGCGGCAACGGTTTCACCGTCGGCAGACAGCGCAGATGGTCGTGTACATTTTACTGCGGCAAATTTGAACAATAAATTCCACCGTTCTATTGAACACGATACTACATCACGCGTGATGGCAGCCATGTTTAAGGATGAGCGTCACTTCGCCCATCATGAAGCATTGCCACCTGTGGCATTGTTTGGGGATGAAGGTGCGGCGAACCATAACCGTTTAGGCGGTGCTTATGATCAAGCCAGCGTGCAAGTGTTTGTCTATGGTCAGCAGTTCCTCGGTGGTGGTATTGGTCCGAAACATTATCCTGCACGCCAGTCGCGTGAGGCGAGTGAAGCAGTGGCACGTTTACATCAGCTCAAAGCGGAACAAACAGTGTTTGTACAACAGCATCCCGATGTGATTGACCAAGGCGTCTTCCACAACGACGTGATTGCAGTGAGTAACCAAAACGTACTGTTCCACCATCAGCATGCATTTTTGAATCAATCGGAAGCATTGGCAGAAATTCGCGAAAAAATGGCGCGTTTGGGTCAAGAGTTTGTGTCCATTGAAGTGCCTGATCAGCGTGTATCTGTGAAAGATGCGGTCAATACGTATTTGTTCAATAGCCAATTGCTCACGCGTGCCGATGGCGGGATGAGCATTGTGGTGCCTGAAGAGTCACGTCAAAACCCAGCAGTGTGGGGTTATTTAAACGACATGATTCAAATGGGTACGCCGATTGATGACATCAAAGTCTTCGACCTACGTGAAAGTATGCGCAATGGCGGTGGCCCTGCATGTTTACGTTTACGTGTCGCGGTGAATGAAGCAGAACTGAATGCGATCAATCCAAACCTGTTTATGAATGATGCCTTGTTTACCCGTTTAAATACGTGGGTAGATCAGTACTACCGCGACCAGTTGGCGCAGCAAGATTTGGCCGACCCGCAATTACTGATTGAAAGCCGTACTGCGTTAGATGAACTGACGCAAATTTTGAACTTAGGTTCGGTGTATCACTTCCAAGGTTAAGCAATCGTGCAGGGAAAGCAGATGATAGATTTTCTAGGTGATGTTTTAGCACAACGTGTCCCGACTGTAGCGCAGGGCGTACAGCATGATTTTCGTTGGGAATGGTTGGCTGAAGGTGTTTTATCTTTTACGCCGAAACAGGCTTATGAAAAAGCAGTCGTGCTTTCCGCGGGTGTGCATGGCAATGAAACTGCGCCAATCGAGTTGTTGGCACAGCTGAGTCAAGATTTGTTTGCAGGGGCATTAGAGCTCAAGGTTAAGTTATTACTGATTTTAGGTAACCCTATCGCGATTCGAACAGGGCAACGTTATGTTGAAAATGATATGAACCGCATGTTCTGCGGGGCCTATCAACAATTTACCGACACAGTTGAAGCGCAGCGGGTGGCGATCTTAGAACAGATCGTCACCGCTTTTTTTAATGATAGCTCAGCTCAAGTACGGCGCTATCATTACGATTTGCACACTGCGATTCGCCCATCGTTGTTGCCGACTTTTGCCTTATTTCCTTATCAAACTCATGACTATGATGCGGTGATGCTGGACAGCCTAAAAGCTGCGGAACTGGATGCCTTGGTGTATCACAATGCTGTAGGCCGTACCTTTACGCACTTTAGTAGCGCTCAGTTTCAAGCAGCCAGTTCGACACTCGAACTTGGTCATGCCAAACCCTTTGGCCAAAATGATTTGGCAGCTTTCGCCGCGATTAATCATGTGCTTCGCGCCGTGGTGAGTGAACAGCCCTTACCTATCCGTCAAAAACAAGCAATTCAAACTTTTCGAGTCGTTGATTCGATCATCAAAACTGAAGATGACTTCCAGCTTAATTTGGCAGATTCTGCGCCTAATTTTTCCGTGTTCGAAACCGATGCCGTGATTGCTCTGCAACAGGGCAAACCGTATGTGACTGCACCTGAGCAGGTTCTAATTTTATTTCCGAATACTCAAGTGAAAAAGGGATTAAGAGCAGGGCTGATATTAACGGAGGTTCATCCTTGATGATTTCAGTCAATTTATTAAATGTGATGATGGTGGTTTATCGAACTTAAGTCGTTAAATTAATTTTCAATGGAATTGAATATATGGATATTGAGAAAAATATTAATTCAATATTTTCATCTTTCGATCATAAGGCTATTTATAATCGATGGATGATTTTGCGTAGTGTTTTTATTAAGCTATTGTTTTTTAATATTAAATAATTAAATCAGGCACGGATTTTGCAGCCTATCTGAGTATTATTTTGCTGTCATAAAGAGATGAATAGTGTGGCGCTGAATAATAAAAATTAATGTTATTGAAAAATAATATGTAGCTTAATTTTGGACTGAGATGAAATAAGGAATTATCTAAATCTGAGTCCCATATTTACACCCATTGGGTTGTAAATTGGAGTAAAAACATGATGAATGGAAAACAGACCCATCAACAAAAAGAGCCCTTAGAAGGTGATTTACTGGGTGGGCATCATTACGAGTCAGTTGAGGAAGAACAACTGCAACGCTCACTGACCAATCGTCATATTCAGATGATTGCGATTGGTGGTGCGATTGGTACAGGTCTTTTTATGGGGTCGGGCAAGACACTCGCTGTGTCGGGTACTTCGATCATCTTAACTTACCTCATTATTGGCTTCTTCTTCTTCTTCGTCATGCGTGCGATGGGGGAACTACTGCTTTCTAATACCAATTACAAATCTTTTGCAGACTTTGCAACGGCTTATTTGGGGCCGTGGGCAGGGTTCTTTTTGGGTTGGTCGTACTGGCTCAGTTGGATTGTCACCGCAATTGCGGATGTGATTGTGATTGGAGGCTATGCACAGTTTTGGTATCCCGATCTCCCCGCCTGGATACCCGCCTTCACCTCCATTGCCATTTTGACTTTATTAAACTTTGTTGCGGTAAAACTGTTTGGTGAAGTGGAGTTCTGGTTTGCTTTAATTAAAATTATCGCGATTATTATGTTCCTGTTGGTCGGTGTCTATCTGATTACGATTGGTTTCGTCTCTCCAGATGGTGTGAAAGCGTCTTTAGCCCATGTGGTCGAGAAAGAGTCACTGTTCCCTTATGGTTTAACAGGCTTCTTGGCTGGTTTCCAAATCGCAGTATTTGCCTTTGTTGGTATTGAATTGGTGGGTACCACAGCAGCAGAAACTAAAGATCCACATCATGCTTTACCACGCGCGATTAACTCAATTCCATTACGTATTTTATTGTTCTATATCGGTGCTTTGGTTTGTATTATCGCAGTCACTTCTTGGTCGCAGATTTCACCTGACAAGAGTCCATTTGTTGAAATGTTTACTTTAATTGGTTTGCCCGCAGCAGCCAGTATTGTCAACTTTGTCGTGGCAACCTCTGCCATGTCTTCCGCGAACAGTGGCGTGTTTGCCACCAGTCGTATGTTGTTCGGTTTGGCGGTAGAAAAAGATGCACCGAAAAGCTTTGCTCGACTGTCGAAAAGCAAAGTGCCTGTATTGAGCTTAATGTTCTCGATGTTCTGTGTGGTGGTGGGTACTTCAATTTTGTTCATTGTGCCTGATGTCATGACGGCATTTATCATCATTTCAGCCTTCACCTCGATTTTATGTATTTTCACCTTTGCCATGATTATTTTATCGTACTTGGCTTATCGCAAAAAAGCGCCTGAACTGCATGAACAGTCAGCGTATAAAATGCCGGGTGGACGTTTTATGGCATGGTTTACCTTATTGTTCTTAATCTTTGTGGTAGCGATTTTGGCGCTCGATCATGACACCATGATTTCGTTAGCGTTCTCTCCACTTTGGTTTATTGGATTAGGTATTGCTTATTACTATAAAACGAAAAAATATGCAGAGCGTAACTGGATTTTGACCCATGGTCGTCGCATTGAACAGGATGAAATGCCAGAAAATAATTAAGGAACAGAGGGGGAGTTTTCCCCCTTTATTTTTATCGCAAAGCAGAGGGATTTATTTTGAAAAAAGCGACACTTTGGGTATGCATGTTGGGTACAGGATTACTACATATACAGAGCAGTTTTGCCGCACCGTTATTGACGCCACATCTTTCAGCGACACAAGTGGCAGCACCACAGGCCAATGCATGGGTCGAAATTAATGTGCAGACCTTTGAGCAGAATATTCAGACCTTACAACAGCAGCTACAGGACAAAAGCCAGATTTGTGCGGTCATGAAAGCCGATGCTTATGGTCATGGGATTGAACTGTTGATGCCGAGTATTATGAAACTTAATGTACCCTGTGTTGGTATCACCAGTAATGCTGAAGCAGCGATGGTGCGCAAGTCTGGTTATCAGGGGCGCCTATTAAGGCTACGTGCTGCGACTGATCAAGAAATCCAAAATGCTGCTTCCTTAAACATGGAAGAGTTGTTGGGGAACTATGAACAAGCACAGCGCCTCTCAGTATGGGCCAAACAACAAGGTTTAACCCTTGCGTATCATTTGGGTTTAAATGCAGGGGGTATGGACCGAAACGGTTTAGAGCTGGACAGTGCACTAGGTAAACAGCAAGCGCTACGCATGACCAAACTGCTAAATTTAAAGCTGGTGGGCATCATGACGCATTATGCTGTGGAAGATGAAAAATATGTACGTGAACGTTTGGCGGTCTTTAACCAGCAAACGGACTGGATAATTAAAAAAGCCAAATTAAAGCGAGAAGCACTGACTTTACATACCGCAAATTCTTTTGCGACCTTGACGGTTCCAGAGTCACACCTAGATATGGTACGTGCAGGCGGTGTGATTTATGGTGACAGCCTGCCAGATCGAGCTGAATATAAAAAGCTGATGACCTTTAAAACTCAAGTGGCAACAGTCAATGCCTATTTGAAAGGCACAACAGTTGGCTATGACCAAACGTATACTTTGAAGCGTGATTCACTATTGGCGAACTTACCACTTGGTTACTCAGATGGTTATCGACGTGCATTTAGTAATAAAGCCTATGTGTTGATTCGTGGGCATAAAGTGCCTGTAGTTGGGCGCACCTCTATGAACACTACCATGGTGGATGTCACTGATTTTCCAGATATTCGTGCCAATGATGAAGTGGTCCTGTTTGGCGAACAAAGGGGTGCAACAGTGAAGCAAAGTGATTTGGAAGAATACAATGGCGCTTTGCTGGCAGATGTCTACACCATGTGGGGTAACTCTAATCCGAAAGTTGTGGTGAAATAATATTTTCAACAGAAAATGCTGTACGTGCTGAAGTGTGTACAGCATGAAATTAACTAAAGTTATGCCGAAGGTGTCACAGTTACAGAATATTACGTAGTTCGCGTGCGGTTTCTTGTAGTAATGGCAGTATGTGTTGAATCAAATACTCTTTGGTTGTGCGCATGGTAGGGGAAACAATATTTAAGGCGGCAATCACTTTTAACTGTTGGCCATAAATCGGAACGGCAAGGGCATGTACGCCCAATTCATGTTCCTCACATGAATAGCACCAACCTTGCTCTCGAGTTTCATGCAATAAAGCCAGAAATGTTTCATTGTTGGTATGGGTGTATTTGGTTAGGCGTTGTAGCGGATACTGATTCAGCCATTCACATTGTTCCTGATCATCGAGATAGGCCAGTAAAATTTTGCCTGCCGATGTCGCATGTGCAGGTAAGCGATTTCCCAAATGTAGACCATAAGGATTGACGCGATCCGTTTGCTGGTGCGCGGCACTGCGTGCAATGGTAATGGCTTCATAGCCATCTAGAACCATAACGGAAAAAATGAGTGAGGTTTGATTGGTGAGCAGATTCAGCAAAGGTTGTGAAATTTTAGGAAGATGTGCTCCACCTAAATAAGCGCCTGAAAATTTAAGAATTTTAGGTGTTAAATAAAAATAATGACCATCTGACTCTAAATAGCCTAAATATTCAAGGGTGAGTAAATGACGTCGTGCTGCGGCACGGGTCATGCCTGTGCGTTCCGCTGCCATAGTGATATTTAAACGATGTCGGTCAGTACCAAAGCTGTCGAGAATAGCCATACCTTTACTAATACCTGCGACAAAATCTTCATGTCGAATGGTTTTTTTATGGTCTTTGTGTTGAAGACACTTTTCTGTTGTCTCAGTTGCTTCGTCCATCGTGTTCCCTTTATCCATTTTTATTTCTTCATTATTTTTACTATAACGTGAAATCAGAGTGAAATAATCAGGTTTTGTTCGATATATAGGTATTTTGTTCGATCATCGAACAAAACCTGTGGTCACTATCTATCCTAAAGCGGAGAAATTATAAAAAATGAACAGATAAGGAAATCGAACTAAAAAACTAGGGAATGTGGTTTTAGCTGAATCATCCTCCAGTATAAGTTAGTTTTCCGCGCCTTTTCAAATTTGCATGATGCACAATGGAGTTATCTAATGATAGATAAAAGCGCGGCATCCCTCGCGGAAGTGCTCTCCCAAATCACCGACGGCTCAACCATCATGATTGGTGGTTTTGGTACAGCAGGACAACCTGCTGAACTGATCGATGGCTTAATTCAACTCGGCATTAAAGACCTCACCATCGTTAGCAACAATGCTGGTAATGGCGACTATGGTTTAGCCAAGCTACTCAAAGCGGGTGCTGTGAAAAAAGTCATCTGTTCGTTCCCGCGTCAGTCCGACTCTTGGGTCTTCGATGAACTCTATCGTGCAGGCAAAATTGAATTGGAACTGGTGCCTCAAGGCAACTTGGCCTGTCGTATTCAAGCCGCAGGTATGGGACTTGGTGCAGTTTTCACCCCCACTGGCTACGGTACCTTATTGGCCGAAGGCAAAGAAACCCGTCACATTGACGGTAAAGATTATGTACTGGAATATCCAATCAAAGCTGACTTTGCCCTGATTAAAGCGCAGCAAGGCGATCGTTGGGGGAATTTGGTCTACCGCAAATCAGCACGTAACTTTGGCCCGATTATGGCCATGGCCGCAGGTGTAACCATTGCGCAAGTTTCTGAAGAGGTGGAACTGGGGGCTTTAGACCCAGAACATATCATCACCCCAGGTATTTTTGTTCAACACGTGGTGCAGGTTCAACCTGAACCAGTTGCTGTGTAATCGGGAGAACATCATGAGCTATCAAAAACTCAGCCGCAACCAAATTGCAGAACGTGTGGCACAAGATATCCCCGATGGTGCGTATGTCAATCTCGGGATTGGTTTACCGACCAAGATTGCCAGTTACCTGCCAAGTGACAAAGACGTTTTCTTGCATTCTGAAAATGGCTTATTGGCTTTTGGTCCACCACCTGAAAAAGGTCAAGAAGACCCTGAACTGATCAATGCAGGTAAAGAATATGTGACCATGCTGCAAGGCGGCAGCTTTTTCCATCATGGGGATTCTTTTGCCATGATGCGTGGTGGTCACTTAGATATTGCCGTTCTGGGCGCCTTTCAAGTGGCAGCCAATGGCGACTTGGCCAATTGGCATACCGGTGCGCCCGATGCGATTCCCGCGGTCGGTGGTGCAATGGACTTAGCTGTTGGTGCTAAAAAAGTCTTTATCACGACCGACCATTTGACCAAACAAGGTGAACCGAAGATCGTAGCTGAACTGACTTACCCTGCGACAGGTGTGAAATGTGTCGATCGTATTTACACCGACCTGTGTGTGATTGATGTCACTGCAGAGGGTTTAAAAGTGATTGAGAAAGTGGACGGTCTAAGCTTCGCAGAATTGCAGGCGATGACAGGTGCAACTTTAGTGGATGCGACACAAGGATAATTAATCCCTCCCGACCTCCCTTTAAAAAGGGAGGAGTTTTCCCCCCTCGAGTAAAGGGGGATTAAGGGGGATTCCAAGGGAAAATGAAATATGAAAAACGCTTATATCATCGATGCCATTCGTACCCCATTCGGTCGTTATGCTGGGGGTTTAGCCCCAGTGCGTGCCGATGACTTGGGTGCAGTTCCAATTCAAGCCTTGATGCAACGCAATCCAACAGTGGATTGGACTCAAGTCGATGACGTGATCTACGGCTGCGCCAACCAAGCGGGAGAAGACAACCGTAATGTCGGTCGTATGTCTGCACTGCTTGCTGGTTTACCGGTTGAAGTCCCTGCCACGACTGTGAATCGCTTATGTGGCTCATCACTCGATGCGATTGGGATGGCAGCCCGTGCGATTAAAGCCGGCGAAGCTGACCTGATTATTGCAGGTGGCGTCGAAAGTATGTCGCGTGCACCCTTTGTCCTGGGCAAATCGGAAACAGCTTATGGCCGTAGCCAGAAGATTGAAGACACCACCATGGGCTGGCGCTTTATTAATCCTAAGCTCAAAGCGATGTATGGTGTAGACACCATGCCACAAACTGCAGAGAACGTGGCACAACAATTTAATATTGATCGTGCAGATCAAGACCAGTTTGCCTTGGCGAGTCAACAGCGCACCGCAACCGCGCAAGCTCAAGGCTTTTTTAAACATGAGATCATCCCTGTGAATATTCCACAGCGTAAGGGTGATCCGATGGTGGTCGACACGGATGAACATCCACGTGCATCGACCACTTTAGAAGCTTTGGCGAAACTCAAGCCAGTCGTGACAGCAGATGGCACCGTCACTGCGGGGAATGCGTCAGGCATCAATGACGGTGCGGCTGCTGTACTGATTGCTTCAGAAGCAGCGGTTGAACAGTACCAGCTTAAACCCCGTGGCAAAATCATTGCTTCAACAGCAGTGGGTGTAGAACCACGCATTATGGGCTTTGCACCAGCACCTGCCATCAAAAAGTTACTCAAGCAAGCCAATCTCACGATTGAGCAGATGGATGTGATTGAGCTGAATGAAGCCTTTGCGGCACAAGCACTAGCGGTAACGCGTGATCTTGGTTTAGCGGATGACACCACCCAAGTGAATCCAAACGGTGGTGCAATTGCCATCGGTCATCCACTCGGTGCATCAGGTGCACGTTTAGTCACTACGGCTCTAAACCAGTTAGAACAAACCGGTGGGTCTTATGCCTTGTGTTCAATGTGTATTGGTGTCGGTCAAGGCATTGCAATGATTATTCAGCGGGTTTAATTGGAATAGCAAAGCAGATTAAGGAAAGACAAACATGAGCCAGTTATATGCCAGCTTATTTTACCAAAACGAGGTGACTGAAATTTTCAGTGATCGCGCGTTGGTGTCATACATGATTGAGGCGGAAGTTGCTTTGGCTCAAGCGCAGGTACAGGTCGGTGTCATTCCAGAATCTGCGGCAACAGCAATTTCAAACATCGCAGCAACTGCAATTGATCAGATTGACTTTGATGCTTTAGCTGTTGCTACAGGTTTGGCGGGCAATATCGCGATTCCTTTTGTGAAGCAATTGACTGCGATTGTGAAAAAAAATGATGAAGATGCTGCACGTTATGTACATTGGGGTGCAACCAGTCAAGACATTTTAGATACTGCCTGTATTTTACAATGCCGTGCAGCAATGACGCATGTTGAAGCTTTAATTCGACAATGTTACCGCACAGCTTTGGCGCAAGCTGAACAATATCGTGCACAAGTGATGATTGGACGCACATGGTTGCAGCAAGGTTTACCGATTACTTTGGGGCATAAATTCGCGCGTTGGGCCTCGGCATTCTATCGTGATTTAGCCCGTATTGAAGCCATGAAAGCACGTGTTTTTACTGCTCAATTAGGCGGTGCCGTTGGTTCATTGGCTTCATTGCAAGCACAAGGTACTGCTGTAGTTCATGCTTATTCCGTTCAGCTACAGCTTTCAGTCCCAAATTGTACTTGGCATGGTGAACGAGACCGTATTGTCGAAGTGGCGAGTGTTCTCGCAATAGTGACAGGTAGCTTGGGCAAAATGGCGCGTGACTGGTCATTGATGATGCAAACTGAAATTGCAGAAGTGTTTGAGCCGGTAGCTAAAGGGCGTGGGGGATCATCGACGATGCCACACAAGCGTAATCCTGTCGCTGCGGCATCCGTTTTAGCAGCAGCCAATCGTGTACCTGTGCTGATGTCGAGTTTGTATCAAAGCATGGTGCAAGAACATGAGCGTAGTCTAGGTGGATGGCATGCAGAATGGTTGGCATTGCCTGAAATTTTCCAACTGTGTGCAGGCGCTTTAGAGCGGACTTTAGACGTGTTACAAGGCATGCAAGTTAATGCTGAGAACATGCAGCGTAATTTGGAATGTACCCAAGGTTTAATTATGGCAGAAGCTGTAATGATGGCATTAGCACCACATATGGGGCGCTTACAGGCGCACCATGTGGTTGAAGCAGCATGTAAAACAGCCGTTGAAAAAGGTGTGCACTTAAAAGATGTTATTGCGGAATTGGATCAAGTCAAAGACTTGTTTAGCGCTGCGCAGATTTCAGAAATTTTTAAACCCGAATCTTATCTTGGCAATATTCAAGACCAGATTGATGCGGTGTTGCAAGAAGCAAAAGGAGAGGCAAAGTGAATATCACGATGACCAATCGTCAAGGCAAGACTTTATCTGTTGCAATCAGTGGGCAAGACCATGCGCCTGTGATTGTATTTTCAAATTCATTAGGTACAGATAAAGGCATGTGGCAGCCACAAATTGCTACCTTCGAACAGCATTTTAAAGTGGTGACATATGACACCCGTGGTCATGGTCATAGCGATGTGATTGAGCAGACCACTGTACAAAATCTCGCAGAAGATGTGATTGATATTCTGAACAGTTTAAACATTGAAAAAGCGCATTTCTGCGGGATTTCAATGGGCGGTATGACGGCTTTGTGGCTCGGTATTCACCATGCAGATCGTTTTCATAGCATTACCGTGGCAAACTCAGCAGCCAAAATCTGGAACGAAGAAGGATGGAATGCTCGTGCCGATGCCGTGATTGAAAATGGTTTAGCAGATTTGGTTGCGACTACACACACACGCTGGTTTAGTGAGCAGTTTGATTATCAACATGATGCTTTGGCGCAGCGCACCATTCAATCTTTAGCGACTACGCCAGCACTGGGCTATGCAGAATCTTGCCGAGCGCTCGCGCAAGCAGATCTATCTACTCAAATTCAACAGATTCAGATTCCAACTTTAGTGATCGCAGGCGCATTTGACCCAGTTACCACAGTGGCCGATGGCATCTTTATGCGACAACAAATTCAAAAGAGTCAACTCGCGGTGATTGATGCATCGCATCTTTCCAATATTGAGCAACCCGAGCTGTTTACCCAAGCTCTCAGTCAGTTTATTGGATCGATTCAATAGTTTAAGGATTTTTAAAAGGATTTTCAGCCCAAGGAGGCAGGTATGGCGTCTCAGGAATACGCTACTCAAAAAACGAGTATAGACGCACAAGCACTGATTAATGATGCACCGATTAGCAAATATCAGTGGTTGATCGCAATTGTATGTTTTCTCATTGTTTTTGTTGATGGTATTGATACTGCGGCAATGGGTTTTATTGCTCCAGCTTTGGCACAAGACTGGGGGATAGATCGCTCTCAATTGGGTCCAGTCATGAGTGCGGCTTTAGGTGGCATGATCATTGGTGCTTTGGTGTCTGGTCCAACCGCTGACCGCTTTGGGCGAAAGATTGTTTTAAGTGTTTCGATGCTGATTTTTGGTGGCTTTACTTTGGCATCAGCCTATGCGTCTGACTTAAATACCTTGGTGGTCCTTCGCTTTTTAACCGGTATTGGTTTGGGTGCTGCGATGCCGAATGCAACCACGTTATTTTCTGAATATTGCCCGCAGCGCTCACGCTCGTTACTCGTGACCTGCATGTTCTGCGGTTACAACTTGGGTATGGCGACAGGTGGTTTCATTAGCAGTTGGTTGATCCCAACCTTTGGTTGGCACAGCTTATTCTTATTGGGCGGTTGGTCGCCACTGATCTTGATGATCTTGGTGATTTTCTTCTTACCTGAATCTTATCGTTTCTTGATTGTGAAAGGCCGTGACCCCGAAAAAGTCCGCAAAATCTTGACGCGTATTGCTCCGACACAAGTACAGGCTGTTACAGAGTTTCATGTACCTGAAGAAAAAACTGAAGGTGCAGAAAAGAAAGGTGTGTTTAGCATGCTGTTCTCTCAGAAATATGTCAAAGGTACGGTTTTATTGTGGCTGACCTATTTCATGGGTCTGGTCATGATTTATCTACTCACCAGTTGGTTACCAACCTTAATGCGTGAAACTGGCGCAACGATGGAACGTGCTGCATTTATTGGTGGTTTATTCCAGTTTGGCGGTGTCCTCAGTGCTTTATTTATTGGCTGGGCAATGGACCGTTTCAACCCGAACCGCATTATTGCAGGCTTCTATTTTGTCGCGGGAATCTTTGCATTTGCCGTTGGTCAGAGCTTAGCAAATCCAACCTTACTTGCCATTTTAGTGCTTTGCGCAGGTGTTGCGATTAATGGTGCACAGTCAGCTATGCCAGCACTCAGCGCTCGTTTTTATCCAACCCAATGCCGTGCAACAGGTGTGGCATGGATGTCTGGGATTGGTCGTTTCGGTGCGGTATTTGGTGCATGGATCGGCGCAGTTTTACTGGGCAATGACTGGTCATTTACTGCCATTTTAAGCCTGCTGTTAATTCCAGCAACCGCAGCCGCAGTCGCTATTTTTGTTAAATCACTGGTCGCACATACCGATGCGACCTAATTGAGGTTTCTCCCATGAATGATGAACAACGCTATGAACAAGGGATCAACGTCCGAACCGAAGTGCTGGGTGAAAAGCATGTGAGTCGTTCGATCGAGAACCTGAATGATTTCAATGCAGATTTTCAGAACTTTATTAGCCGTTTTGCGTGGGGCGAAGTCTGGTCTAGACCGGGCATGCCGCGCCACACCCGTAGCTTAGTCACCATTGCCGTTTTATTGGCATTGGGCCGTGAAGATGAACTACGTATGCATTTACGTGCTTGTTTTAACAATGGTGTGACCAAGGACGACTTAAAAGAGTTGATTTTGCACTGTTCACTGTATGCCGGTTTGCCGGCAGCCAATGCAGCCATGCACATGGCAGAAGAAGTTTTTGCAGATTTGGGTATTGCCCCGCAAAAGCTGAACGAACAGCAACTTAGCCAAGAACAAACGAATCAAGAGTAATGGAACAAGATTAAGAGGGACGTCACATGTCGCAACTTATTTTAGGTGCTTATGCACAACGCAATACCGATGATCATCCGCCAGCATATGCACCCGGCTATAAAACCAGTGTATTACGCTCGCCAAAAAATGCTTTGATTTCGATTGCAGAAACCTTAACTGAAGTGACTTCACCGCAGTTTAGTGCGGAGCAGTTTGGGCCTAAAGATAACGATTTGATTTTGAACTACGCCAAAGAAGGTTTGCCGATTGGCGAGCGCATTATTGTGCATGGCTATGTGCGTGATCAGTTCGGTCGTCCAGTCAAAAATGCCTTGCTCGAAGTGTGGCAAGCCAATGCTTCTGGTCGTTATCGTCATCCAAATGACCAGTTTATTGGTGCGATGGATCCGAACTTTGGCGGCTGTGGTCGCATGATGACCGATGCCAATGGCTATTTTGTATTCCGTACCATTAAGCCGGGTCCTTATCCATGGCGTAACCGTATTAACGAATGGCGTCCTGCGCATATTCACTTCTCATTACTTGCGGATGGTTGGGCGCAGCGTCTTATCTCGCAGTTCTATTTTGACGGTGATACGCTGATTGATTCGTGTCCGATTATTAAAACCATTCCTTCGGAAGAACAACGTCGTGCATTGATTGCCTTGGAAGACAAGAGCAACTTCATTGAAGCAGACAGCCGTTGTTATCGTTTTGACATCACTTTACGTGGTCGTCGTTCGACTTATTTCGAAAATGATTTGACTTAATTCAGGGAGAACAACATGAACCATTGGAACTTTCAAGAATTGCATGAAACGCCATCTCAAACAGGTGGACCATACGTACACATTGGTTTGTTACCACAACAAGCCAACATTGAAGTCTTTGAAAATAACTTTAACAACCAGCTAGTTAAAGAAAATACTTTAGGCGAACGTATTCGCTTAGAAGGTCAAGTGTTCGACGGTTTAGGTTTACCGCTACGCGATGTATTGATTGAAATTTGGCAGGCGGATGCCAACGGTGTGTATCCAAGTGCGGCCGATATTCAAGGTAAAGCAGTTGATCCAAATTTCCATGGTTGGGGACGTACAGGGGCTGACTTTGAGACTGGTTTTTGGAGTTTCAATACCATTAAACCGGGTGCGGTTCCGGGCCGTAAAGGCACAACTCAAGCACCGCATATCGCACTGATCATCTTTGCTCGAGGAATTAATATTGGCTTGAATACCCGTGTGTATTTTGAAGATGAAGCTGAAGCCAATGCACAAGATCCTGTACTGAAAGGCATTGAATGGGCACCTCGTCGTCAAACCTTAATTGCGAAACGTGAAGAACGTGATGGTGAAGTGGTATATCGCTTTGATATTCGTATTCAAGGTGAAGACGAAACCGTGTTTTTAGATATCTAAACTCCCGAAGGCTTGGTGTAGGACATCTTGCATGAGCCGAATAGATAGAAGTTTATACGTGGTGATGGTATGGCCCATTTCATCCATCCCACGTATGTTTGCGGCTGATGATAAAAGTCAGGCAATAGTTTGAAAATACAAGGAAATGTAATGATGACAATCAAAAAATTAGCAATGCAACTCTGCTTAAGCAGTGCTGTTATCGCAGCAATGCCAGCATTTGCAGCGGAAGTTGCTCCTACGACACAACACTATATGGTGAAAAACCTCAATATTGGTGACTTACCTGTCAAAACTATTGTACCCATTACTGCAAAAACGGCTGAACAAGCACTTGCTCAAGCAAAAGTGATTGCCAGTAATCCAAACGCTGATGTGGCTGAGTTTCGTATCGACTTATTGGAATTTTCTGCCGACACTAAAAAAGTGATTGCACTGGGTCAGCAGCTGAATCAAATTTTAAAAGATAAACCGTTGATTGCGACCATTCGTACCCATAACGAAGGCGGAAAAATGACGGTATCTGACCAAGACTATGAAAAGATTTATCGTGAATACCTGAAAAAGCCATTTATGCAATTGCTGGATATCGAAATGTTCCGCGATGCTGGCAGTGTAGCGAAATTAACCAAATTAGCACATGAAAAGAACGTGTTGGTGATCATGTCAAATCATGATTTTGCCAAAACCCCCGAACAACAAGACATTGAAAACCGTCTGCTAAAACAAGATCAGATGGGTGCCGACATTCTAAAAATTGCGGTGATGCCAAAGTCAAAACAAGATGTCTTTACCCTCATGAATGCCACGTTGGCTGTGAGTCAAAAAAGTCAAAAACCACTGCTAACCATGTCGATGGGGCAGTTGGGTACGATTTCTCGTGTCGCGACTGCCAACATGGGCGGCAGCCTAAGTTTCGGCATGATTGGTGAAGCCTCTGCACCGGGTCAAATTGATGTGACTCAACTCAAACAGTTGCTGAAAACAGTACAACCGATCCCTTAATGCACTGTGTTATTCATCTTCAAGGATAGAAAAGGATTTAAAATATGAAACCATCAATTTTACGTTTGACCACATTGGTTTTGAGTTTAGCGGCATCAGGTTTTGTCAGTGCAGAAACTTATATTGTGGATCGTTATCAGGACGATACTGCAAAAGGTTCATTACGTTGGGCAATTGAACAATCCAATGCCAATGCTGCACAAGAAAATGAAATTCAAATCCAAGCTATAGGTAAAGCACCCTATGTAATTAAACTGAATCAAGCTTTACCGCCAATTAAGTCTTCAGTGAAAATTATCGGTACTCAGTGGGACAAAACAGGCGAGTTTATTGCGATTGATGGTTCAAACTATATTAAAGGTGAAGGCGCGAAAGCCTGCCCGGGGGCAAACCCTGAACAGTATGGCACCAATGTCCGTACCACAACTTTACCGGGTCTGGTTCTGCAAGATGTGAATGGTGTGACCTTAAAAGGTCTTGATATTCACCGTTTCTGCATTGGTGTACTGGTGAACCGGTCAAGCAACAACTTGATTCAACATAACCGTATCAGTAATAACTACGGTGGCTCAGGTGTGATGCTGACAGGTGATGATGGTAAAGGTAATCCAACTTCAACCACCACCAATAACAACAAAGTCTTGAACAACTTGTTTGTCGATAATGGTGACGGTTTAGAGCTCACCCGTGGAGCGGCATTTAACCTTGTGGCCAATAACCTGTTCACTTCAACCAAAGCCAACCCAGAGCCATCTCAGGGCATTGAGATTCTTTGGGGTAATGATAATGCCGTGGTTGGTAACAAGTTTGAAAACTATTCTGATGGTTTGCAAATCAACTGGGGTAAGCGCAATTACATCGCTTATAACGAACTGACCAACAACTCGATAGGTTTTAACCTCACCGGTGATGGCAACATTTTTGACAGTAATAGAGTTCATGGTAACCGCCTTGGCATTGCCATTCGTTCAGAAAAAGATGCCAATGCCCGCACAACCTTGACCAAAAACTTAATTTGGGACAATGGTAACGATATTAAACGCTGTGAAGCGGGTGGTTCGTGTGTACCCAATCAACGTTTAGGCGCCATTGTGTTTGCAGTGCCTGCGCTTGAACATGCTGGCTTTGTCGGCTCTCGTGGGGGTGGCGTAGTCATTGAAGCGGCCAAACTTCAAAAAACTTGCACACAGCCAAATGAGCAGGGCTGTAATGCGATGCCAAACCAAAATATCCAAGCGCCACGTTTAAGCTATAGCAAAGCTCAAGTCACTGCTACAGTTCAAGCACAGCCAAATCAACGCTACCAAGTTGAATTCTTTGCTAATAATCAAGCGAAGAGTCAAGAAGCAGAGCAGTATTTAGGGATGCAAGTTGTGACAACGAATGCACAAGGTCAAGGTCAAGCAATATGGAAAGTGACCAGTGGTGCTGCAAGTGTGACAGCCAATGTGACTGACCATTTGGGTGCAACTTCTGAACTGAGTCCAGCCGTTCGAGTCAAATAATAAAAACCGCATGGAAAGCTCACTTGAGTTGAGCTTTCCTCACAGAAAAGGATGTTTGGGATGCAACAACAATTATTAAGAATCGGCACATTGTCTTTGGCGCTTATGACTTGCCAATTGGCTTCAGCCAATGAATTTTATTCGGCAGATCGTCAATGGTTATTCGGTGATTGGAACGGTGAACGGAAGCAACTGGAAGATCAAGGTTATAAATTTACAGCATCGATTATGAGCCAAGCAGCGACCAATTTGGCTGGCGGTTATAACGATGACAATAGTTTTGACAATGCCGCGCAGCTGACCTTAGGTGCCAATTTTGATTTAAATAAAATTGCAGGTTGGGAAAATACCACAGCCGGCTTAATGATTACCAAACGTGATGGTAACGCCCTAACGCTTGAACGAATTAAAGACCCTCGTGCCAGTACCTTGGGCAACAGCCAAGAAATTTATGGTCGTGGCAAAATTTGGCGCTTAACTCAGGCTTGGATCAAAACTGGATTTGATGATAACCGCGTTCAATTTAAGATTGGTCGTATGGGTATGTCTGATGACTTTAACAGCTCGCAATGTGAGTTTCAGAACTTACTTTTGTGTGGTGGACAGTTAGGTAAGTCCATAGGGTCGATTTGGTATAACTGGCCTGTCAGCTTATGGGGCACCAATGTTAAATACCAATTTGCACCAGACTGGTCACTTGGCGTTGGCGTCTATGAAGTCAATCCAGACAATGTCAAAACAGATTCAGACCGTGATGGCTTTAACCTCGATATGGACAATGTCGAAGGGGCCACCATTCCAGTTGAACTGGCATGGAAACCAAAACTTGCCACATTTAATAGTTTACCAGGTGAATATAAACTCGGTGCGCTGTATTCCACAGCCGAGGCTAAAGATGTGGGCACATCAGGAGAAATCCACGATGGCAAATATAGTTTTTGGTTGAATGCTCAACAACAACTGACCCAACACGGGGCTGATCCTAAACGCGGTTTATATATCAGTTTTAACGGGGTTATCAATGACCGAGACACGACCGCTGTAGAAAGTACGCAACAACTGGCACTTTGGTACAAAGGTCCATTCGATAGCCGTCCAAATGATTCGATTGGCTTCGGTTTTGCCAACTATGTGGTGAATGACCGTGTGACGGATAAGCAAATCGCCACCAACGAAGGTCGTGGTTATTACAGTTACGATGCGCTAGCCAGCGACTATGTCCCAATTCAACATGACGAACTCAATGTTGAGTTGAACTATACCTATCAATGGTCACCTGCGGTGATGCTCAGACCCAACTTGCAATATATCTATCAACCTTCTGGGGTGAAAGAAGTAGATGACGCATGGGTGGCGGGCCTTAGCGTTAAGGTGAATTTTTAATCGTATTTGAAGTGGAAGAGTGTTTAAAATATCAGTGATGTGATTGCTGAATTTAAATGCTCTTTTTTTCATTGTTGAAGCAAGTTAATTGTGGATGCTCAAAGTTTGGATGTGGTGTGAATGATGCTCAAAACAAAGTAGGCGAGATCATTTAAAACACAGCATTTGGAGTAAAAAGTATGTCCGAAGCGCAATCTCAACCCATATTTAAAATATGGTGCTTTATATTAGGCTTAGCTTTATTGCTGACTGGCTTATTTTATTTAATCGGTGGTGGAAAACTGATCAGTTTAGGTGGTTCATGGTACTTCCTTATTGCAGGTTTATTGACCACCATTTCCGCAATATTTATTTTTAGAAAAAAAGCATTGGGTGTCTGGATCTTTGCACTGGTTTTTCTTGGAACCGTGGTTTGGGCACTGTTTGATGCCGGTTGGGATTTTTGGGCACTCCATTCACGTTTAATGTTTCCTGCGGGTTTATTTGCCGCACTGTGTTTTACCTTACCTGCTATTCGTAAGTACCAATTTCAAATTGCGCCTTCAGCACCCGCTTATGCCTTAGGTGGTTTAACGGTGTTAGGTATGCTCGGTGGTTTGTATGGCATGTTTATTCCACATCCAACGGTAAAAGCCAGTGGTGAAGAGCTACCCTTAGTGCCTGTAACAGCTCAAACTCAACAAGTGAATTGGTCGCACTATGGTAATGATGCTGGTGGAAGTCGTTTTGCTGCGTTGGATCAGATCAACCGAAATAATGTGTCTAAGTTAAAGGAAGCATGGCGCTTTCAAACAGGCGATATGACCACAGGTACGGGTAATGGCGCAGAAGACCAGCTCACGCCTTTACAGGTCGGTGATAAAGTCTTTTTATGTACACCGCATAACAACATCATTGCTTTAGATGCAGATACAGGTAAACAAGTCTGGAAGGCTGAAGTGAACTCTAAAGCCGATGCTTGGGAGCGTTGCCGTGGTGTGGGTTACTTTGACTCGACTCAAGCCTTGGTACAACCGACTTTAGCAGGTGCCAGTGCGGTGACAGCGGTGGCAAATAATACTGCATGTCCACGTCGTGTTTATACCAATACACCTGACGGTCGTTTAATTGCAGTCAATGCCGATACAGGCGAACGCTGTAAAGACTTTGGTGTCGATGGAACGGTGAACTTACTGGAGGGTCTAGGTGCGGGCACGCAAGCGCCTCGTTTTGAAGTGACTTCGGCGCCAACCATTGCGGGCACCAGTATCATCGTTGGAAGTCGTATTGCTGATAACTTTGCAGCGGATATGCCCGGTGGTGTGATTCGTGCTTATGATGTGATTACTGGGCAGCTACGCTGGGCTTTTGATCCACGTAACCCAAATCCAAATTATGTCCTCAAACCGGGTGAAATCTACAAACGTAGTTCAGCTAACTCTTGGGCTGCAATGTCCTACGACCCGCAAATGAACACGGTGTTTTTACCGATGGGAAGTTCATCGGTCGATGTCTGGGGTGGAAACCGTCAACCTGTAGACCATAAGTACAATTCTTCTGTTTTGGCTTTGGATGCAACCACAGGTAAAGAGAAGTGGGTTTATCAAACCGTTCACAATGACCTTTGGGACTTCGATTTACCCATGCAGCCAAGCTTGGTCGATTTTCCGATGCAAAATGGGCAAACCAAACCTGCTGTCGTCATTGGCACAAAGTCAGGGCAGTTCTTTGTACTCGATCGTGTGACAGGCAAGCCTTTAACCAAAGTGGTTGAGCAACCTGTAAAAGCTGCAGATATTCCTGATGAGCAATACAGCGCAACTCAGCCACGTTCAGTTGAAATGCCACAGATTGGCAATCAAACTTTGACTGAATCGGACATGTGGGGCGCAACGCCATTTGACCAGTTGATGTGTCGTATTAACTTTAAGTCCATGCGTTATGATGGTCTATTTACAGCACCGGGTTCTGATATATCTTTGAGTTTCCCGGGTTCGTTGGGTGGGATGAACTGGGGCAGTATCGCATTTGACCCAACGCATCGTTATATGTTTGTCAACGACATGCGCTTAGGTCTGTGGATTCAGCTGATTAAACAAACGCCTGAAGATTTAAAACTTGAAGCCAGTGGTGGAGAGAAGGTCAACACAGGTATGGGCGCAGTGCCAATGAAAGGTACACCGTATAAAGTGAATAAAAACCGCTTTATGTCGGTATTGGGCATTCCATGTCAAAAACCACCATTCGGAACCATGACTGCGATTGATATGAAAACCCGTCAAGTGGCTTGGCAGGTGCCTTTAGGTACGTTTGAAGATACGGGTCCAATGGGCATTAAAATGGGCTTAAAAGCGCCGATTGGTATGCCAACCATTGGTGGCCCAATGGCGACGCAAGGTGGTTTAGTGTTCTTTGCTGCAACACAAGACTTCTACTTACGTGCCTTCAATTCATCTAATGGTGAAGAGTTATGGAAAGCGCGTTTACCTGTAGGTAGCCAAGGGACACCGATGAGCTACATTTCTCCAAAAACAGGCAAGCAATATGTGGTCATTTCCGCAGGTGGGGCACGTCAGTCACCTGATCATGGTGATTATGTGGTTGCGTATAGCTTAGCCGATTAAAACGTTTTATTGTATGGGAAGCCTGTCGAGATGATAGGCTTCCCATTTTTATGGTAATAACAAGCAAGGAAATATTGTGCGATTAACTTATTTGATGCCTGCGCCTTTTAAACAAGCCTTATTGACTGCGGTTATTTTACAATCTATGCATGCTTATGCAGAAACGACAGAATATCAACTTCCTGTGATCACTGTCCAAGCGGTACATACCGATAGCGAGTTGTTATCAACTTCTGCATCCATTCAAAAAGTCCAAGCGGCTACAGTACAAAACAATGCCAATGTGAACCTATCTGAAGTCTTACAAGGGGTTGTAGGCTTACAAATCAATAACCGTGAAAACTATGCGCAAGACTTACAGATTTCGATGCGTGGCTTTGGCGCTCGTTCGACTTTTGGCGTGCGTGGCATTCGGATGTATGTCGATGGTATTCCTGCGACCATGCCTGATGGTCAAGGGCAAAGTTCCAATATTGACCTCAATAGTTTAGATCACATTGAAGTACTGACAGGGCCATTTTCATCTTTATATGGTAACTCATCAGGTGGAACCATCTTGACTGAGACCAAAGAAGGGCAAGGGAAAGACTCAATCCAAGTGGGTCTTAATGCAGGCAGCCACCATAAGCAACAAGCCAATATCCAATTACAAGGGGGTTCCGAACAGGCCAATCAACCTGCTTATGTGATTAGTTCTTCTTATTTTGATACCGATGGTTTTCGAGATCATAGTGCTGCACAAAAAGTATTAAATAATGCCAAACTGACGTGGAACTTAGAGGATGGCAGTAAAATCAACTGGGTCACCAACTATGTCAAAATCCATGCAGATGACCCAATGGGGTTAGAGCGTAAGGATTGGCAAGCAAACCCAAAAAAAATCGCTCCTTATGTAAAAAATATGGGGTTTAACGCTCGCAAAGATATTGAACAAACTCAAACAGGTGTGACTTGGTTTAAACCGATTAATGATAAAAATGAACTCTATGCCATGGCATATTTAGGCAACCGCCAAGTCACTCAATATCAGGCAATTCCTAATGGAGCTACCTCCCAGAAGCTACCTACTCATGCTGGTGCTGTGATTGATTTCGAGCGTAATTATTATGGTGCTGATTTCCGTTGGACAGGTAAAGAATTATTACCGAATACTACATTTAGTGCTGGTATTGCTTTAGACAATATGGATGAAGACCGTCAAGGCTATAATAATTTTGTAATGGTAAATGGTAAAGAATCTTATGGTGTTAAAGGTAATTTACGCCGTAATGAAAATAATACCCTGTGGAATTTAGATCCATATGTACAAGCCTCATGGCAGTTCTTACCCACGTGGTATCTTGATACAGGCTTACGCTATAGCAATGTGCATTATGAGTCGGAAGACCATTACATCATTGATAAAAATGGCGATGACAGTGGTTCAACGGATTATCAAAAATTATTGCCATCTGTGGCATTAGGTTGGGAAATTTCACCTGAACTTTATGCCTATGCCAGTTATGGCAAAGGCTTTGAAACCCCTACCTTTACCGAAATGGCTTATAACGCTGATCCTAAGAAATCGGGTATGAATTTTGCGTTAAAACCTGCGAGTAGTGATAATTACGAGCTAGGTTTAAAGTCGCAGAATCCATTCGGGCTCTTCACTTTAGCTGTTTTCCAGACAGATACAAAAAACGATATAGTGACAGCGGGAACACGTGATGGTCGTGCGACTTTTCGTAATGCAGATCAAACCACGCGACAAGGGTTAGAGCTTTCATGGCAACAAACGATCTGGAAACAGCTCAACATACAATCGAGCTTTAGTTATATCGATGCTGAATTTGATAGTTATACAGCAGAAATAGCGAATCCAGATGATTCAAAAAAACCTTATGCGAAAGCCATTAATAAAGGAAATAAGATTCCCGGAGTTGCCAAAAACCAAGCGTTTACCCGTATTGCATGGCAACCTGAACAGGGTTTCCAAGCAGGCTTAGAAGCACGCTATATGGATAAAATTTATGTGGATGATATTAATTCAGATACAGCGCCAAGTTATACCATTATGGCGGCCAATGTGGGCTATGTATGGGTAAACGGTGATTGGAAAATCAACAGTTATGCTCGCGTAGATAACCTGTTTGACCGTAACTATGTTGGCTCAGTGATTGTGAATGACAGCAATAGTCGCTTCTTTGAACCGGCCGATGGTCGAAACTTTAGCGTTGGCATGAGTGTGACCAAAGCCTTTTAATGGAAATGGTTTGGCTAGGCAAAAAATACGGCATAGCCAAACCAGATGAATTGCGCCATACGACTGCAAAAGACGCTTTTGTATGGGCGCTTAAACTATTTATGAGTTGCTTTGATATTCCTGAATCACTTCCAGTGCAGCACGGAACGCCTCTTGAGTTGCAGGTGCGCCGCAATAAGGCAAACTGTGTAAAAGAACTTCTTGAATTTCTTCAACCGTTGCACCGTTATTTAGCGCACCGCGAACGTGACCTTTCAGCTCAGTTGGACTTTTTTGTGCTGTCAAAAATGCAATGGTAATTAACGAGCGATATTTACGCGGTAGGACACCTTCACGTTGCCATGTTGAGCCCCAAGCATGTTCATTAATCCAGTCCTGCAAAGGTTGGGTGAAAGGTACAGTATTGTCTTGAGCACGTTTAACAAAAGATTCGCCCATGACTTCTGTGCGAACTTTTAAACCATTTTCATAATCTTGTTGTGACATGGGAACCTCTGGATGTGGAATGCAAATATAGTAGCCGAGCGGTGTGGTTTTTCATCCGATATTTGGGTTAAAAAGATGTGCGCGGGAGTCATCATTCCCTAAATTTGGGAGTATAGAGATGCTCTTGAACAAGCTGATGATGGTTTTTATGTTTGATTTAAAGGCCATAAAAATACCTATTGGTAACTGAAAATATTTTTGAGTGAGCCCAATAAGAAAGCAGCCGAAGCTGCTTTGAATGATGCTGTTTTGTACTTAAGCAGCTTTAAAGTCATTGATGATAAGTTCTAATCCAGTCGCTTTCTGGATTTGTTCTAGGCTCACATCGCGTGCCAGTTCAACCAGTTTCATACCTTCAGCAGTGATATCCATCACGCCTAAGTCAGTAATGATACGGCTGACGACAGCTTTACCCGTGAGTGGTAGGGTACATTGAGGCACAATTTTTGGCGTGCCATCTTTGGCGCAGTGTTCCATGAGCACCACGACTTTTTGTACACCAGAGACCAAGTCCATTGCGCCGCCCATGCCTTTGACTTTTTTACCCGGAATCATCCAGTTTGCCAAGTCGCCCGTTTCAGAGACTTCCATTGCACCTAATATAGCAATATTGACATGACCACCACGAATCATGGCAAAGGATTCTGAGCTTGAGAAAAATGCAGCCCCTTTACGTGCGGTGACAGTTTGTTTTCCTGCATTAATCAAGTCTGCATCGACTGCATCACGGGTTGGAAACTCATCAATACCGAGCAAGCCATTTTCTGACTGTAACCAAACATTGATCCCTTCGGGTAGATAATTGGCCACTAAGGTCGGTAAGCCAATACCTAAGTTGACATAAAAACCATCTTCGAGTTCAAGGGCAGCACGCTGCGCCATTTCATTACGTGTCCAAGCCATGATTAAGCTTCCTCTGCTTTAATGGTCAGTTGTTCGATCTGCTTTTTGGGGGTGGCGTTCAGTACCACACGGTTGATGTAGATACCCGGCAAATGAATGTCATCTGGATCGATTTCACCAATTTCAACCACCTGTTCAACTTCGGCAATGGTGAATTTGCCTGCCATGGCACAGTCAGGGTTAAAATTACGTGCTGTTTTACGGAATACCAAGTTACCGGCTTTATCGGCTTTGTAGGCTTTCACTAAAGCAACGTCCGCAGTGAGAGACATTTCTAAAATATGCGGACGACCATCAAAGTCGCGGACTTCTTTGCCTTCGGCAATGAGGGTGCCTACACCTGTTTGGGTGAAAAATGCAGGAATACCTGCGCCGCCTGAACGTAGTTTTTCTGCGAGTGTACCTTGCGGGGTGAGCTCAACTTCAAGCTCACCATTGAGATACTGTCGCTCAAACTCTTTGTTTTCACCGACATAAGAGGCAATCATTTTTTTAATTTGTTTGGTTTCTAATAATTTACCTAAACCGAAGCCATCCACACCTGCATTATTTGAAATACAGGTTAAACCTGTGACACCTGTATCTTTTAAGGCATCAATTAATGCTTCTGGAATACCACAGAGGCCAAAACCACCCACGGCAACAGTTTGATTATTGGCAACCACATCAGCCAATGCTTCGGCTGCATTTACGACGACTTTATTCATCTTTTATTTCCTGATCTTCCTTGCTTGTTATTTTTTTAGCATTGCGCTGCACTTTTTAGAAATTGAATCTTTCTAACGTATAATAAGAAAAACTCATTAATGCAGAATATTTACGAAGAAAAATAAATAAAAGAAGAGTCAAAGCATGTGGTAAAGCCATGCAAATAATCATACGGCTTATTCTGAGCTATTAAGGTTTAGCTTCAGTTTCGTCCGAAGGAGGGAGAGCTTCGCTTAGAAATGATGCCAAAGTGTGGTTTCAATAAATTGGGACGACATGTTAGACAGTTCATAATCTTTTTTATAAATAATGCCCACCGCGAGTTGTGCTTGATTGTCCTTAATTTCAACCAATACATTTTTTTCAAGATCGATGAATTTTTGGAAATGCCGTGGAATCGCACTGACACCCATACCATAGGCAACAAAGTGAGATAGAGAACTGATTTGGTGGCATTCGACTTTCAAATCCAACACCACTTGATGCGCCGCACACTGCTCCTCAATCACATGCCGAATAATCGAGGGGTTTTGTAAGGTCACAAATGGACAAGAGCAGAGTTCAAGCCATGTCACGCTTTTTTGTTTGGCTAAGACGTGGTGTTTGGGCAAGAGAGCTAAAAAGTCTTCATTGAATATAGGCTGAAAAATCAGTTGATCATTGGCCTTGGGCTCAAAACAAATGCCAATCTCAAAGATGCCTTCTTGAACTTTTTCAATGATTTTTTCATTGGTGATGTCATGGATTGAAAAACTGATGTTGGGGTGCTGCTGTGCAAAATCATGCATCACTTCGGGGAGTACCGCATGAGTGGCAAAGGGCATTGAGGCAATATTTAAAGTGCCACGGTTGAGTTTAAAGCGCTGTTTGACATCTTTTTCCATATCCTCCCAGTTAGCCAAGAGCTTTTTGGCATAGGGAATGAGGGACTGACCTTCAAGGGTGATTTCTACCCGACGTGTATTGCGTTTAAACAGTTTTCCACCGAGTTCTTCTTCTAATGTTTTAATGCTTAAGCTGAGAGCGGATTGGCTCAGACACAGTTCATTGGCTGCATTGGCATAATTAAGCGTACGTGCAAGGACCAAAAAGGCTTTTAATTGTTTGAGTGTCATGAGCTTCCCTGAGCAATGATGCAACACGATGTTGAATGAAAATGAACGTGTTGTTCTCAAATGATTTACATAAAAAATACAACAGATGGTCAAAACAGATCAAGTGATGGAAGTGGGTGTCATTTTTATCAAGTCGCCAAAGCAGTATAAATCGAACAACGTGATAGTCTGTAAAAATATGTTTTAACTGAATGAAAAATATAAAAAATAGTCATTTCGTGCGATTGTGAAATTTTACCTTTAACTTGATGCAATTAGTTTTATCAGTCTTACTAGGGCTTGGATATTAATCAATTTTTCTTCTTACTCAATGATTATTTTCAAACAATGCATGGGTTTATATGCATTATAGTCTGACCCATAAGCTGAAATATTAATGCTCTGATGGATAAATATAGTACATAGATCAGAGTGCAAATAGACATCTCGTCATGAGGGAAATAGACGGTCTATGAATGCGTATTTGGTTTTTCCGCACAGGCTGATTGCACTGTGACTCCACTAGATTTGACATCATTCGCCATTAATATCACAGCACATCAAGACATATTTTCTTTAAGGATGGAGTAAAAAATATGTGGGATTTGGGTGTAATTTTATTGTCTCTTGGGCTACTGATGTATACAGCCTACAGAGGTTTTTCTGTCATTCTTATGGCACCAATTTGTGCCTTGTTAGCGGTTTTACTGATTAACCCAGCTAACGTTTTGCCTTTTTATTCAGGCGTATTTATGCCCAAAATGGTTGGGTTTATTAAAGATTATTTCTTGGTGTTTTTACTCGGTGCCATCTTCGGTAAAGTGGTTGAAATGTCAGGGATTGCCGAATCCATTGCCAAAACCATTGTGAACCTGATTGGCTCTAAAAATGCGATGCTAACTGTTGTACTTTTAGGGGCGATTTTAACCTATAGCGGCGTCAGTCTCTTTGTGGTGGTCTTTGCTGTTTATCCATTTGCGAATCAACTCTTTAGACAAGCCAACATTCCAAAGCGTTTGATTCCGGGGACCATTGCCCTTGGTGCATTTACGTTTACCATGGATGCCTTGCCGGGAACCCCGCAGATTCAAAACGTTATTCCGACGACCTTTTTTGGTACAGACATTTATGCAGCGCCTTTTCTCGGTTTGATTGGTGCGGTATTTGTTCTAGCAACGGGCTTGAGCTATTTGGAATGGCGTCGCCGTGTAGCTGCTCGAAATGGCGATGGTTATGCCACAGGTATTGAGCTGACTGAAGCCGAGCAACAACAACTGAAGCAAAACTTAGATACAACGTCGAATGGTTCTACCGCACGTCAATGGTTGGCTTTTGTACCGCTCATTTTAGTTGCCGTGACCAATAAGTATTTATCCACTGCGATTAAAGAATGGTATCCAAACGGTTTTGATTTCAATGCCATTGGACTTGCAGCTTACTCTGTCGATGTTGCCAAAACTTCTGCCATTTGGGCCGTGGGTTTAGCCTTAATTGTGGGTATTATCGCGGCAATTTCATTTGATTTCCGTCGTGTCTATACAGGCTTCAAAGATGGCGTTAATGCCAGTATTGGCGGGTCTTTACTTGCAGTGATGAATACCGCATCTGAATATGGTTTTGGTGCGATCATTGCGGCTTTACCGGGCTTTGCGATCATTAGTCATGCATTGGGCAATACCTTTACCAATCCATTGGTCAATGGTGCGGTCACCACGACAGTATTGGCAGGCGTGACAGGTTCAGCCTCTGGCGGTATGAGTATCGCTTTAAGTGCGATGGCTGATCAATACAATGCTGCGATTCTAGCCATGGGGATTCCACCCGAAGTGATGCACCGTATTGTAGCGATGGCATCAGGCGGTATGGATACCTTACCGCATAATGGCGCCGTGATTACCTTGCTTGCTGTGACAGGTTTAACCCATAAACAATCCTATAAAGACATTTTTGCCATCACGATTATTAAAACCATCGCGGTATTTGTTGCTATTGCTGCCTTTACTTGGTTTGGTATTGTTTAAGACTTTGGAATGAAAAAAGAAGACAACGGAGTACATCATGAGTCAACTGTTAAAAGATAAAGTTGCATTTATTACTGGTTCAGCCAGTGGTATTGGACATGAAATTGCAAAGAAATTTGCCAGTGAAGGTGCCAAAGTTGTCATTTCTGATATGAATGCCCAGAAGTGTTCTGAAACTGTGGCGGCACTTCAAAAGCAAGGCTTTGAAGCATTGTCTGCGCCTTGTGATGTGACTGATGAAGAAGCATATAAAGCTGCGATTGAACTGACTCAGAAAACTTATGGTCGGTTGGACATTCTCATCAATAATGCGGGTTTTCAGCATGTTGCAGTGATTGAAGACTTTCCAACTGCAGTCTATCAAAAGCTGATTAATGTCATGTTGGTGGGGTCATTCATTGGCATTAAGTACGCATTTCCAATCATGAAAGCACAGCAGTTTGGTCGTGTGATTAATATGGCTTCGATTAATGGATTAATTGGATTTGCTGGCAAGGCCGGCTACAACAGTGCTAAGCATGGTGTGATTGGTTTGACCAAAGTGGCGGCTTTAGAGTGCGCGCGTGATGGCATCACCGTGAATGCTCTGTGTCCGGGCTATGTCGATACGCCGTTGGTACGCGGTCAAATTCATGACTTGGCTAAAACCCGAAATGTCAGTGAACAAAGTGCATTAGAAGATGTGATTTTGGCGATGGTGCCGCAAAAACGCTTACTCAGTGTCGAAGAAATTGCTGATTATGCAATCTTCCTTGCCAGTGATAAGGCGGGCGGTGTAACGGGTCAAGCCGTGGTGATGGATGGTGGTTATACCGCGCAATAACTTAGCTCAGCACACGTTTAAAAATTGAAAGCCTCGGATGTTCGCATCTGAGGCTTTCTTATAGCGAGAAGTTTTGTAGAAAGACCTAGGTTTAAATAAGTGGTGAGCTTGGTGAATGAGTCGGTAAATAGAGAGTTATAGACTGAAGATTTTCAAATCCTTTCTCTTTTTCTGATTTATAGTTCATTATTTTAAATACCAAGGATGAAGGGCTTAATGTAGAGTAATTAAATCAATAGATTAAGGAGAAAATGAATGCATAACGATGCTACAAATGAGTCCTAGAAATCACAAAATCAATAGGTACAGAAAACTCTCAGCACGGCTTCGTTTGCTGATTCGGTATAAAAAACTAAATTTTTTTAATAAAAATAATCAGTTTTAAATCACGCAGATTCAAATCCCAAGTGCGACACATTTGTAGTTAGTTGAAAAAGTTAGGTGTATTCGTAGAATCATTGGACTTTTTCAACTCGCAATTGGAAAGCACACAATGAAGAAATACACCCAACTTT
>NZ_JACBEZ010000029.1:0-42302 GCF_013391465.1 Acinetobacter sp. SwsAc2
ACTCAAGCATTAATGCAGTACGATCTTCAAAGTTAAGATGATGGTATGACAATTTTATATACTCCATAAACCCTTTAAATTAATTAGGTGGTTTATGTCGCACTTCAAGTTTTACTCTGCCAACTTTAAATCAGTGGCTCCACTAACACTCTTCACTTATTTATTTAAAATTTAGCGACGTTAAAAGACAATTAAGTATTTTTAGATAATGCTTAGAATCAATTCAATTCATCAAGTTTTAAAAAATAATTCCTTTTGTCAGGTCTATCATTTTTTAAATGCTTTAAAAATATTTTAGCAGTTTCCTCCGAGGCATCCTCTCTTAGGCAACGTTCAACAAAGGATATATCTACAAATTCATCAGCTAACCCAGCACGGCCAAGATCTAAAAAGTAAATTTCATTGAATTTATCTATAAAAATATTACTATCCGTGATATCGCCATGAGAAAAAACCAATCTTTCTTCAACACGAGTCTCAGTTAACTCATTCCATAGACTTAGGTAAGTTCTATGGTCTCCCCATAATTCAGCGTCAAAATCATCTTGATCTATATCGTCAAGGAGTTGGTTATCAATAAAAAATTTTGACTCTTTTAACCGATGATCAATGTTTGAAATAAATGGACAATCAATAATAGCAACTGAATTTAACAGATTGAGTGCCTCCTTATAGATAGCAAGCAATTCTTGGTCTGTTAAAAAAAGCGCTGAAATTGGTTTTGCATTGATCGCTTTAGTGATCATTAATTCAAACTGCTCATCCTGAAAAGTCATGATGAGTTCAGGCACCTTTAATTTCTCAGAGAGCCAACTCAACATTTTCGCTTCGCGAGAGACACTGTATGTGGTCTCTGTATATAAAGTGCTAGATCGCTTAAGAAAAAAAGTTTCATTATTTCGATTAAAAGAATAAACATCCGATGGCGACTGACCAATTTTATTTGGCTCTAAAACGCTGTTTCCAATAAATTGTTGAATAATATTGGGCAATTCCATCAAGTTTTCCTTTTATTCAGCATTAAAAACCCCGCAAATGCGAGAGAGGTGGTCCCACTTGTTTGAACAACTAAAAGCGTATTTATAAGTGATATTCCGCTCTAGTTAAGCCACCTTGTTTTGTTGGGGTAGCTGATCATAGTAAAACTCATTTGGTGTCATTTTGTCTAGACTCGAATGAGGTCGTTTCAAATTATAAAACTCAAAATATGCACTTAATTGCTTTTTCGCATCTGTGACACTGCTATAAGCTTTGAGATACACCTCTTCATATTTAACGCTCCGCCATAATCGTTCAACCATCACATTATCTACCCATCGACCTTTACCATCCATACTGATTTGAATGCCATTTGATTTCAATACATCAATAAATGCATCACTGGTAAACTGGCTGCCTTGGTCTGTATTAAATATTTCAGGTCGACCATATTTTTCAATCGCTTCATTTAAAGCCGAAATACAAAAATCCACCTCCATACTAATCGATACTCTATGCGCAAGTACCTTGCGGCTATGCCAATCAATCACAGCACATAAATAAACAAAGCCTTTTGCCATAGGGATATACGTTATATCCGTAGACCACACTTGATTACTGCGCTGAATAGCCAATCCTTTGAGCAGATATGGATATTTACGGTGAGCTTGATTAGCCTGGCTTAAATTTGGTTTGCAATATAACGCCTGAATACCCATTTTCTTCATTAAAGTACGTGTATGACGTCGTCCTATATGATGTCCTTGACGATTCAACAAATCACGCATCATACGACTGCCTGCAAAAGGATATTGCATATGTAATTCATCAATACATCGCATCAGCTTCAGATCTGATGCACTCACAGGTTTTGGGCGATAGTAATAACAACCACGGGAGACTTTCAGCAGCTTAGCTTGCTTAGATACTGAAATCTGAAGTGAGTCGTCGATTAACTTTTGTGGTTGAAGCGGCCCAGTTTCTTCAACACACCTTCTAAAAAATCAATTTCTAATGCCTGCTCACCGATTTTTGCATGTAGTTTTTTTAGATCGATGGGTGGTTCTGTTGGAGCTTTTGATTGATCGAAAGCTTGCGAGGAAGCTGAGATCAATTGATTTTTCCAGTCAATAATTTGGTTTTGATGAACATCAAACTCAGCACTCAATTCAGCAAGTGTTTTTTCTGCTTTAATCGCAGCAAGTGCTACCTTAGCTTTAAAATCATTTGAATGATTTCTTCTTGGTCTACGTGCCATAAAATACTCCATATATTGATGTTTATAACATCATTTGAGGAGCAGAATATCACTTATAGGAGTTGTTCAAATTTACGGATCCATCTCTTCTAAACATACTGAAAATTTTGATTTTCGTTGTAGCTTTAGTTATTTTTATTAAATTCATTATAAGTGAATACTTAGGTGTAATTTTTAGCAAAGAAATTACAGTTTTTGCGGGGATGTTTTTAGCACTCGCAATTCTTGTTTATGAAATTATTTCAATTTGTATATCTAGACTAATTAATAAAATTCACTATGACGCAGATCAACGTGAAGCTATTGAAACATTTGAAAAGCATCAACTTAATGTTGGCTTTATCGTAGCTGACTTGCCAAAAGATCAAAAAAACAATGAGTTAAAAGATTGTGTTGAAGCTTATATCACTCTAGCGAAACAAAATTTACCATTTGTTTTGATTAATTCAGACAATGTATCTACTTCAGGAATATATTTTTCAGGGCAACGTGGAAAGCGTGACCATAATAAATACAAAATCATCATTAAAAGAAACTTAGACTAAAAACAACCTTTTAGAAAAATAAAAAAGCCAGTATAGAACTGGCTTTTTTTGCTTAGTACGCTTAAAAATAATTTTCTTCAGGATACCTAATTCTTTGTAGAACAACTCCAATTAAGCCCGCTACAAGCATGTAAACCGCTTTCATATACCACATGCCCCACATAACGGTAATTGTGGTCGCTGAAAATTCTTGTACTGGCTGACCAAGAAAATTAGTTGTTTGATTAAATGATTTTTCTGAAGCTTCAAGCGCATAATAATTTAATGCAGGGAATAAGCAGACAACCAATAAAACAGCTACCGTAGGGTAAAGCATAGCTTTAGGTATATCCCATTTGATAGCAAAGTACAGCGCCACTACCAAAGCAATTAAGCCAACACTAGACTTCATTCCAGTGGCAAAATCTAAACCTACGGCACTTGAGCCTTTCCATACTAGAAAGCAAAAAACAGCTATCAGAAAAGCGACAAAGCCCGCAAAAATTTTAAATTGTTCCTGTTCTTGGTAATCCATATATGAATCCTTAACTATTAACTGCGGTGTCAGTATGATTGTTATAGCCTAACAACGGTTTATTTTCAGGTGGTGGAATGTCTACAACGTCCCGATCGACATTGACCAGAATTGATGTGAACTCACTTGAAGCAATCAATTCCTTTGCTTCAGTAATATAAGAATCTTCAGTCTGATCATTGATTAAGTAAAATGCCGTTGGTGGGTTGGTGTCTGTAAGCAATACGTTTGCAATTGGACTTTTAGGGCTTAGATTATATCGCAAGCACTTAATGAATGACCTATTCTGCATTGTAAGCGTGTCTAAGAGTTCTTTTTCACCCAAGCTCTCAAATGGTAGCCAAGTTTGATTTAAAGGCACTAGAGCAATTTCTTCAATCTTTGCGATACCACTATCCGCAAATCCAAAAGTCCCAATTGCTAATAGGTTTACATCGTCTTGATAATGCGCCTGCTCAAGCTCGGCTTCAAAGCGTTTATTAACTCGGCTATACATTTTTGCATCCATAAATAAATGCAAGGTTGGGGCATGTTTTAGAATGATTCTGCCCCCATCAAAACGTGCATCTTCAATAGACTTAATCACACCAATAAATATTTTTAATGGGCGTTTATTGCCTTTAACTTTCAGGTCTGCCAACTCTGCTTTTCTTCGGGCTTCAATCTCATTGTGTTTGGTTTGGTCGTAATATTCAGGGATATAAACCAATCCACTTAAATCATCTTTTTTATTCTTTTTATCATTCAAAGCTACTTTTAATGCCTTGCGAAATTGAAACCAATTATGCTTCATGTTCGGTTGGTGGCGGTTTAACAAAGCTTCTTCAAGCAAGTAATCTAACGTCCCTTTTAAGGTCAATTTTGTTGTTTCAGCTTTTACAGTATCTTTAGGTGTATCACTTGGCGTAGGCGCTTGTTTGGATACATTGCTTTTTGACAAACTGAACTCAAACTTTAAAACACTTGCCCCTGTTTCATCTGTCTTGATAGCTTCCCCAATAACCTCGCCTAGTCCTGAAATTTCAGTAGGTGGCTCATAGCTTAGGCAACTAAAGTCGTGCTGATCTGCGCTGTTAGGCATACGCTTTAAAACAAAGTTTTCGCCAATTTTAGCGATATACATTTCAATGTTTTTTTGTGGCAGACAAGCGCAAATAGGTCTAATCCCTTTTTGATAACACTCTTGCAAAATTGCCTGTGTTAATACTTCATCATCAGGACTAACAATTTTTCCATTATGTATAAAATTATTCATAAAACCGCCCTCATTTAATATTTAGGTGTGTTTCGATTAGGCGTATTTGGGTTTTTAATACGCTGATTAGGTGCATTCAAATTGTCTTTTGGTGCATTCGCTTTTTGCTTTAAAAGCTGTTCTCTAAACTCTGTATAGACTTCAGTTTTATGCCGTGAATCGAATCTAGCTTTTGACTGGTCTTTAAACTCATTAAAGTATTTATCTGAATATTCAAGATTCAATTTATTGAAAGGAATCTCGTATTCTTCATTTTTAATTCGTGCTTTCATTACTGGCTTATCTTTAACTTTATAAGCATCAATAACTTTTAATTCAGTACCTTTTTCAAAAGTTACCTTTTTAAATAGTCCTGTTTTAATCTCAAGATCATTAGTAAGTTTTACAAGCTCACCTTTTGCTATATTCATATTGCCGTTAAACTTAACGATCTCGTCACCAAGTAAGGCTTTAGATTTCAAACTTGCTCTAACTTCAGAAACGATTTCTTCTTTAGTGAATGTTTTATTTTCACTGGTCAATGAATACAGCTTGCTATTTATTCCAAACAATTCACGCTTATTCTCTAAATGCAATCTATGATCATTTAAATAAGACTTCATTAAATTATCTTTAGATTCTACAAGTGTGAAGTCTGTAGAGAACTCTTTAGTTTCTGAACGTCCAAGTACCTTTTTGAAGTTTTCAAAAGCCGTTACTTCTCTTTCTACTGGTTTGTAATTATGGTCATAAGAAACTTTACCGTCAGGGGTCTTAACAGTTTCTTTTTCATTAGTTGCAAAAGTTAAAGCACTATAATTGATTTGAATATTTTGCTTATGTCGAGTTAAAGCAACATAAGTTAAATTAGCATTCATATTTTCACTAGCTACAATATAAGCACTATCTACAGTCATACCTTGTGATGAGTGAATAGTATTTGCATAGCCATGTTTGAACTGGTCATATTCCTTTAAATCAACTCTAACAATTCTGCTATCACTTTCCATTTGAACCATCATAGCTTTAGGATTATTGAATTTATCCTTTTCAAAACCTATTACTTTAGCCAGTTCACCATTACTAACTTTCATCTGTGAATTATTTTGTTTGAATACAATTTTCTCACCGATGGAAATATCTAAATCACCTTGATAGTTTTTCACAGAAACACTTTCAGGATTAAGCTTACCTTGTTTGATAAGCAATGCTCTAGCCATTCGATTTAGTTCATTCACATCACTATTTGAATGAGCAAGCATTAATTTACTTTCGCTAGAATCTTCACTCCATGACTTAACAGTTTTAGCTAAAGCTAGATCATGAGATTCGTATTCATTAACCATATTAATAGATTTATAAATATCTATTGCTTTACCTACTTCATGCTTAGAAAGATATTTAGATGCTTGAATCATCTTGTCAGATTCTTTGGCATGTTTCTGACGTTGAATATCCTCTAGTGAAGCAATATTTTTCTTATCTAAGTTTTCTTGAATATTTGCAAATACATGACCCGCACTTACTGCACTTAACTGGTAACTATCACCAACTAATTTTATTTGTGCATCGTGTTTTTCTACAAGCATAAGCAAGCGTTGCATATCTCTTGAACCGACCATGCCTGCTTCATCCAAGATCAATACAGTTTTATTATTTATTTCTAAATTACCGCTATCATACTTAGACAAGAAAGAAGCAATTGTACTACTTGGAATATCACAATCATTCGCTATAGCCTTAGCTGTAATTGCCTGTAATGCGATTCCATATACTTGATAATCAGATTCTTTATAGGCTTCAGAAACGGCACTTAGAACGTATGATTTACCTGTGCCCGCAGAACCATTCAACAATGTAATCCGATCGGTAGAAGTTAAGGTATAGAATGCTTTTTCTTGCTCACTATTAAATGTTCTTGTTTCAGCAACACGTACCGCATTTAAAGGTAATTTCTCAACTAGATTAAATGGTTTTTGAATACGGCTTTCCTCATTAGCATTATAGATAAATGTTGAGATTGATTCCTCAATACCTACAAGCTCTTTAGAAGAAAATACGACTTTATCTTTACCATATAAAGTAGCCATATCAGGGCAAGTTATTACCGATTCATAAGCTTTTAAATATTGTTCTTCACCATCTGTATGAGCCATTAAAAAACGCTCTAGCTCACGCACTGAAAAAACAGATTGATTAGAAGTTAATGCTTTAATTGCTTCGCTTGGGCGCTCAATTATTATTTCACCATTTTGATGACGTACTTGCTTAATATTTTCATTGATATGGTATTTGTGACTGCTAACGTAATCAGCTCTAAAGTTTTGGCTAGACAATTCAATACCTTGCTCTTTAAAACTTCTATGATCAATACGTGCATCAATACCTAAGTTTTCACAAAAATCATTTACATGGTTAGCCCATTCTAGGCGGGTATCAACCACAAACATTTTAGAAGAAAAATAACGATCTTTACCCGCACCGCCCTTTTCAGGGTTTACTGGATTATAACGCTTAAAATGCTTTACTTCGTCACGCTCTATACCGTCTAATTTTCTTTCAGAAAACATAAGGTGAACATGCGGGTTTTGCTGACCATCACTAGCTAGAGGACTATGAATTGCATAAGAATAAGTGAAGTTTTCACCTAAAGTTTTTTCAACAAATTTCTCTACTAATTCTTCTCTTTGTTCTTTATTAAGTTCTCTAGGTAATGAAATTTCTAATTCAGTATAAACACGCCCATTAATACGCTCATTCTTATCTGCTGACTTCCAAAAGTGTTTTGCATCAGTAGCCCATGACGGTAAATTTCCAGATTTAATATTTTCTAAATCATCTCTTTTATACTTTCCATCACGGTTAATGTAGGCGTAATGATTTGCGCCACGAGTTCCTGTAGAACCGTATTGCCTGCCTGTCTTAACTGATAAGTGATAGATCGCCATTTTATGCCTTTTTTGCTTTTGCTTTTTCTGTTTCTCGGAGAGAAACGCGGAAGCGTGCATTCCTACTGCTATAGTCATGATAACCTCTCTATATATTCGCTACAAGTGACAAAACAAATGCTTGCATTTGTCCGATTTTGAAGCAATGCAAGGCATTGATTTTAAAAGCGGTTTTTGGGGCTGATTTTTGGCTTTTTTTGTAATTTATTTTTATATAGATATGGGGTTTCACCCCAAGCCCCACATAAGGGAATAATTCCCTTATGAATCCCTACACTTCGCCAGTGGGTCATCGGGGGTAGACACTTCGTTTACACCCCCTTTAGGATTAGTGTGTTTTTTTGATTTTTGCTGATCAATATGTTTTCAGATGAGCCGTGAGCCTATGGCTTCCGTTCAGTCTGAAAAATATTGACAGTGCTATTGCCTTTGCGAACTCTTATAGTTTTTTGTTGCTTTGTATTTTTTTGGGATTTTTTAATTTTTCATTGTGATATTATTTGATCACCTTATAACTTTTGGATTAAGAAAATGAATATTGAGGATTTTAAATTTACTGAAGATCAAAAAAAATTCGTCACTGAAGAAATTGATCGTTTAAAAAAACTTGAGAACAAAAGTCAAACTGAAGAAATTATCTTAACTTTAGTTTCTAACATTGAATCAGGTACGCCAACGAAACAGCAAATTAGTTCTTTTGAACGGATTATGAAAAATGAGTTTAAAAAATATAAAGCTCGTTTAGAACTGGAAAAAATCAAGGAGGATGAAAAAAAACTTCTTGCAGGTTTAAAAAAAGAAGTCCAAGTTGCACAAGCTAAAGATCGAAAAAAACGTGAACACAAGCTTATTACAATTGGCGCTCTTTTTGAAATGGTAGACTTCCCATCTGAAGATAAAGGCATTATCACTGGGATGCTTTTAAGTGCTATTGAAAATGCAAAAAATAACCCAAGTTATTTTGATAGTTTGAAAGCTTCAGGTGACAAATTTATTAATGATCGTGAACAAGCAAAAAAATCAAAAAGCACTTTAGTTGATAATTCAGGAAGTGTTACTGCTGAATGACTAAAATTGAAATATCTTATATTTTGTCGCAACCCTGCGGGATTGCTTTGTAAGTCCCGCTTAGGGGCAAAGGGGAGTAGTTGCGGTTCTGCGGTCAGCTCGACAAAATCACAGATTTTGTCGGCTTCGCTTGAACCTTGCAACGGTAATCAGGGAGGGAAGAATTTTTATATTTCTTCAGTTCGCAAAGTAGACACTTTGCTCTATTGATACCGCCTAGAGTTTAGTTTTTAATATCATCTTTAAAAATATATAAGCAGGCAGTACCAAATAGCAAAGTTGTAGCTAGATTAAAAAATATTTTAATCATTTCGTAAAAATCTTGATTTGGTTGTCCAAGATCATTGTACCAGTGGCTACTTATAAAATTCCCAATGTTATACCCTGCCAACATTCCTACAAGTGTATAAATAATTATCATCAGAATTTTAGATTTATACTTAGTGTTTTTCATTAAAATTTTCCATTTGCTCTATGTTCTCATAGTAATCTAATTCAGTTACTTTCAACTCTAACAATATTGAGTGATAAAAGTTTAATGGTAGATTCAAAAGTTCATTGTGTACCGCCCATAAATCAACTTCAGATTTAAAAAGCTTAGTGTATCTTGGTTTGCCTTTTTGGATTCTTTCGCTTTCTTCTGCAATTAGTTCGGCTCTAATTTTATTTAACATATTGATCATATCTATAGCTGTTTGATCTATTGTATAGATATATGAAGTTTTGCCATTCATCCATAATTGAGCATCACGCTTATTGAACTTTGTATTTTCTTCATAGACTACATTATAAAAATCTATAACCTGTTCCCGACTGTATAAGCCATTCTTAAAGCATTCTATTTTGAACTGTGCATTATTCATATTAGTGACCTCAATAACTTTATGTTAGCTCTTACCTGTTAAGACTATGCTTTTTTGCATATCCATAAATTTGATTCGCAATGAACCGCAATTTTTTTGCTTCATTGGAATATCACCCGCAAAAAAATTGCGGGCGACTTTATCACCACTTTTTTGGTTTCTATATTTGATTTAAAACCAGTAATGTTGATTCTAAATCTTCAATATGTACACCTAGTTTTTGGGCTAGTCTGTGCATGTTTTTATCATCAAGTATTCTTAGCGCTTTGTGTAATGATGCATAATTATTTAATGTAGAAAACTCCTCTATTTTATCATCAATGTAAACTTGATCTAACCCAGCATCTTTAAAACACTCGATCACCTTTAGCCCAACAAAAGATAATTTTTCAATCATTTTAACCTTTCCTTAAATTGCTTCATTGATTAGTAAAGAAAGCCCCGCAGGGCTTACTTTATTATATTTGATCTATAAGGCTTATTACTCGTTTAGATGCGTATATCCCATTTGCATTTAACTGGCGTACCCAAGCGCCCCGACTTGGCGACCATTTAAAACCATTACTTTTTAAAATTTGGCGTATTTCTTCCGTAGGTTTACCATCAAATATAAACATGCAACGGTTTTCTATTTTGCATTCTGTATATTTATAAAGATCGTTCTCAACTTCATTTGAAGTTCTATTTTCAAGTGTTTGCAATTCTGCAATACGCTTTTTCAAGCGGTTAATTTCAGCATTATTATTCTGAAGTGAATAGCTTGCAAAACCAATTGAGCCATATTTAGGATTTAATACGTCTATAGCTTTTTCTTCAGAGAATCCAAGTTCAATTAATCCCTCTAAACGTGCATTGTGTTCGGGAAATTTTTTAATTAACTTGTTAGCCTTTTTCATTAACTCTTGCGCCTGCTGTAACTTCTCAAGCTTGCTTTTAAGTTTTTCTATTGCATTAGGGTCGTCACTTGAAATACCGCCCTTGCCTACGCTATCAGCTTTATTTTGATAGTATTCGGCTTTCTTCATTTCCTGAACTGATTTACCCATAATAGAGTGAATTTTAGAACGAAAGTTTCTATCTCGTTTTTCACTATGATGACCAACTAAAACTGGCTGTCCAAACGGTATACATTCAACCATTTGATTTGAACGTGTCGCCAATACTGTGCTTTTTACTGTTGCTTTATCAGCTAAAGCTTCATAACGATCTAAGCGGTTTTGTTGGCGTTCTTCATAACGGTTTAAGCGTTCTGCTTTGATTGCATCATTGTTATTTTGGTCGTTCATAATTCAATACCTTTTTAATTTAAGTCGCCAATCGACTTAATAAAAACATTATACCTAAATTGATTTGTTAGTACAAAACAATATATGTAAACAAGTGTAATTTTTATTGTGTGTCTTGAATGCTTCAGATTTGCGCTGTAGCGGGTTGTTTCTCTTTCCTGTGGTTTTGGTCACTCCCGATCTGAACCAAGCCCGCAGGCATTAAAAAAGCCCCTTGCGGGGCTTCTTTTCTTTTAATAAATCAATTTATAAATTGCTGTAGTATCTAAAACATTCCTATTTTTATGTATAACGTCTTTTATGTAATCACTAAAAAAAACGGCTCTGCGATTGATTGCAGGTTTTGAGCTGTATGTCATCATTGCAATTTTAGACAATGCAAATAAATTTACCACAATTGAAAATTCTAGGGCATTCAGGTTAAACGCTTCGTCCCATCCATTTTCCATATAAAAAATTGAATCAGATTGCAAAGTCCAAAAGCCGTTTTTAGTTTCCCATACTCCCCCGTCATAGCTTTCACATAATCGGCTTGCTTCTTGATATAAGATATTTTCCCATACATAAATTGTATGAGCCATTGCAACTGTATAGCGTGGAAATTCGCTTTCTTGCATTGACTGCATAGCAACTAGGTCGGTTTTATTAAAGCTGTCATAGCTCATGTCTGCGATTTCTTCATCAGTCAACAAAACTAAATCAGTCATTTTTTAATTCCTTTGTATGAGGTCGCCAATCGACCTGATAAATACATTATACCTAAATTGATTTGTGAGTACAAAACAATATATGTAAACAAGTGTAATTATTATTGTGTGTCTTGAATGCTTCAGATTTGCGCTGTAGCGGGTTGTTTCTCTTTCCTGTGGTTTTGGTCACTCCCGATCTGAACCAAGCCCGCAGGCATTAAAAAAGCCCCTTGCGGGGCTTCTTTTAATTATGCGTATGATGAAACATAACTGCGCTTATAAACCTTTGTGCCTGTTGCTAGTGTTTCGTATTCGTGCGGTGTCGCTCTGATATAGCTTGTGATCATGATATAGCCGTCTAAAATTTTCTTTTTAATTGGTTCTCCAATAAATTCGTTTTGCTTTGGTGATACTTCACTTTGCATAAAAGCCGTATCATGTGAGCGTTTAGCAATTTCCCGAACTTCACAAAATGCGCCTTTCTTAGATACCACTTGATAAAATTCTACGTTGGTTTGTTCATAGCCCCAGCATGTAGATAAAATATCGCCTACCTGTAGTTCTTCACGGAATTTTTTTAAACGCTCTGCGGTTTTTTCTTTGTTCTGTAATTTTTGCTCATATCTTGCATTACATGATTGGATACTTTCCCCAACGGCTTGTTTTAAACGCTCAATTGTTCTGTAGTGAGTATTGATAAATGGTTTTTTTGCTTTTGCTCGATACGCCTTACATACAAGCATTTCAGTTGATACAAAAAAAACCGAACCGTCTTTAGCAGTTAAAACCAAACTGCCCTCATAGAACATTTGACCTTTTTCATTTTGAGTAAAATTTTTCATTTTCGAGTACCTTTTGTATGAGGTCGCCAATCGACCTGATAAATACATTATACCTAAATTGATTTGTGAGTACAAAACAATATATGTAAACAAGTGTAAAACTCTAGGCGGTATCAATAGAGCAAAGTGTCTACTTTGCGAACTGAAGAAATATAAAAATTCTTCCCTCCCTGATTACCGTTGCAAGGTTCAAGCGAAGCCGACAAAATCTGTGATTTTGTCGAGCTGACCGCAGAACCGCAACTACTCCCCTTTGCCCCTAAGCGGGACTTACAAAGCAATCCCGCAGGGTTGCGACTAGGGCAGGGGGTTAATAATCCCAACGGCTTGCAACTGATCTAAAGTAAATTGATTTTTCATAGCCTAGTTTTCTTTCTACTGAAAACTTCCAACGGTTTACCGATGGCTTATCTATTCCTGAAAAATAAATAGGGTTAAAATTTGGTACTCGATAAACCTTTCTTTTTTTACAGCTCGGAATGCAATTTAAAATTTCATCTGCAATCATTTCATTATCACATTCAAAAATTGCATCACTGCCCGCTTTAATCACTTTGCTTTTTTCTAGTACCCCATACCAATTAAGGAGAATATAAAAGCGGTATATATGGGAAATATCAACGCTATATAGCCCTTTCATATCTTTGTATGATTGAGCTGTTTCAACTATAGGCAACTCTAACGAAAGTTGTTCTTTACTGGTCATAACTCAAAGCCTTTTTTATTAGATCGCCAATCGACCTGACAAATATATTATACCTATATTGATTTGTGAGTACAAAACAATATAGGTAAATTAATGTAATAGCGTTATGCGCCCTGATTGCTCTTATTTTTCGCTGTAGTGGGTTGTTTCCCTTTCCTGTGGTTTTGGTCACTCCCGATCTGAACCAAGCCCGCAGGCATTAAAAAAGCCCCTTGCGGGGCTTACTTATGTTTGCTTTAGATAGGTAAAGTAAAAGTCTAAAATTTGTTTAAATAGATTAATTGCTTCGTGATGTGCTTCAGCAATATTGGAATGTTCATGGGTGAAATAAAACTCATGTGGTGCTTTATCTATGTAGATAGTAATAATGTTTGCATCTTGCATTTGACAGTTTCCAAAGGACACGCAAAATGTACCTTTTGGACTTTCAAGATAGGCTCTTGAGTAGTAATCGAAGTTTGCTTTTTCAAAAGCATTTAGTAGTTCAATAACTATTTTTTTAGTATCCAACTTTGTGAAAATATTGTTCATAATTAATCACCTATTATTTAAGTCGCCAATCGACTTAATAAATACATTATACATATAATGATTTGTGAGTACAAAACAATATATGTAAACTTTTGAAATTATTATTACTGCTATACTAATTAACATTAATACGCATAATATGATTTGTGAGTACAATACAACTTAGGTATAATATTAGCTCGAAAGTTTACGCACGTATTGGGAATGCTTCAGCATACCCAATGCTAAGTAAAGCTTTGAGCAATCAACCGACTGTAGGCAAGGGCTACCGTTCTCGCAGGCATAGAGGGCGATAGTAGAAACACTATATATAGTGGCTAGTAGGTATGAGATCCGCACTAGATATAGTGTTATAGAATTACTTAATTAAAAGCAGGGCAGGGCTTCATGGCGAACTTATCTAATGAATTTGCAATACCTTTAAAGGTCGTTACTGCACGTTGCCAACACTTGAAAGCAAGTTTTAAGGGTATCTTTAATAAGATTGAATCAAAGGCTATCAAGTATAAAAACGATGATAAAAAAATTAGTTCTTTGGTCACTTGGGATGATTGGATATATGCAGGCTTAGACTGCTATGCTCCAGACTGGCAGAAAGGTTTAAATGTTGGTGATGCAATTCCCGATCATCTAATCAATAATTTGCCTTGTCCTACTGGTGAACTGGTCACGCTCGGTTCTTGGATGCTGACAAAGAATATTTATAGATTTGAAAATGAGGTAGCAACTGAACTAACAAAAAGTAAATTTGAGGGCAATTTGCCAAACTTTTTGATCAATGTTCCTGAGCTGTGCATTTACGTTCAAACTGATAATTTTGATTTGCACTTTCAGCAATCTAAAATTTATGGAGTGATATTTACCTTAACTGAACTTTGCTATCAAAAAGTTTTAGTATCTACGATTTTTCTTGATACTGGTTTAACTCGAACAATCGTCTTATTAGTCAATGAAGAAAAAGCTATAGAAGATTGTTTATCAGATTTCATAGATGAATTTCATGATGACCGTTCAATATTAGATGAAAATGAAATAGATCAATACCAATCCCTACAAAAGCAACTTATCAATATTTTGCTTTGGTTCAGTTTATCTAAGCCTGATTATGTCCCATTGCTTCCTGACAACCATAAGGAAAGGGTAGGCGTTCAGACCGTAAAGCGTGTGCCTAGATTATTTGAAGCCCAAAAGTACAAGCCTTTTATTGCAGGCAAGGAAATGTCTAAGCAGATTAAAGCCGTAAATGATCAATTAACTGAATATTCTAAACAATCATCAAAAGTACACCGCAGACCACATTTAAGGCGGGCGCACTATCACTTGTATTGGTATGGGGCAAAAGGTAGTTATGAACGATACGATTTTAAATGGATACCTATAACTTTAGTTGGCGGTACTATAAAAAATATGGACTGACCTTTTTGACATTTCCCCCGCACTCATAACCCACTTAAATCATTCAATAAAGTAGATGCCTGGTCAAGACTGCATACTTGCAGTTTTGACCAAGCATCGGAATATGATTTTTCACAGTAAGAGTTTTGGCCAAGTATGGACCAAGCAATGAAATTGCAAGTCCATACGTGCTAAAACGGTTTTAATTAATAGGGTAGGGCGGTTTTAATGGCGGGAAAACATAGAAGATAGACTGGCATAAGTAATGCCCAAAAGTAGCAAAATTCCACGTATTCGCAAAATTAGAAAACAGAATACAAGCATACTTAACCAAAAAAACTTAGTCCCAGTTAAGCTAGGGAAAAAGAACATAATAATTGCAGGCATTAAAAAGCCAGTGATGATAAGTACCCTGATTATAATTTTCTGCATGTCAGTCCCTCCAAAGACAAATAAGCCCCACTTATTGGCGGGGCGGTATTTCTAGCAACTTAAAAATATTAGATAGATAGGGTCGCTTATTTTGGCTCTCCAATTCATTTATAGCGTACTCAATTGCAACCTGATCTACCTGTGTAATTAGGTAATCAAAGTTTTTTTGATCAATTTCATTATTTATGATCACCTTATTTTTTAGATCATTTAGGTTCATATCAAGCCCTTAATTTTCATCAAGCTTTAATAAGTTTTCATTGATAAGCCAAGCCGATAATGCCTGTCTAATTTGGTCACTTCGGTTGATACCATGAACAGCCTTAAAGCTGTTTATCTTCACATCATACAAGTGATTAATGGTGTAGATTAATTGCTTAGAATTACCCTTACTTAATTCTTCACTGTATGGCGCACTTGGATTGTTTAAATAGAAGTCCAAAGCCGATCTAGCAATATCTGCTAGTACGACTTTTCTTTTATCCGCTACTTTCTCGATCTTTTTGTATAGATCGGGATTGATCTTAATTTTTTGAATTTTGTCAAAGTTCAAAGAATTAACAATGTGAGCCTTTTCATTTGCAATATGGGCATTGCTACTGGTCACAGTAGCATTGCCTTTAGGTGCTTTCATTCAGTCATTCCCTCACGTTGTAAAATTTCATCAATTAAAGCATCGACTTCGGCAATTGCTTTCTTATCCTGTTTCCCATGATCATCTTTATATTCATAGATAGACAAGCCCTCGCCCAATGAACGTGAAAAAGCAGTTCGTAACGCAATCTTAGTGTCCAAAATTGGTAAAGGGTAACTTTCAGCTAACCACTCTTTAACCTCATTAAAGACCTTAGTTTGTGGGTTTACGCCACTCAATAAAAAGTAAGCTGAAAAATCACGATAGCCCTTAATTTCATTGATTGATTTTAAGGTTTCTTTAGTAGCCCAAGCATCCAATGGACTTGTCGTATTTGGAACGATCGCAACGTCACAAGCTACAATAGCAAGGCGTGTTAATTCTGACTGTCTGCCTGCGCTGTCAGTGATTACAAAGTCATATTTTGATTTAATTTTAGCAATCTCTTTGGCTAAGTTGGTTTTTGGTACACCAATAACAGTAAAGCCTAAATCAATATCTGCTTCTTCACGTACAGTAGCCCAGTCAAGTGAACTAGCTTGCGGGTCACCATCAACTAACAGTACGTCATACCCACGTAGAGATAAGCCCATAGCTAAATTAATTGAAGTCGTTGTTTTAGATACACCGCCTTTCTGATTAACCAATGCTATTACTTTAGATAATTTTTCAGTGTTATTGCTCATGTTCTTTTCCTTTAAATTAAGTATTGTCTGTTGTTTTTACTGATCGTCTGCTTTCAGGAAGAATGCCTTTATCGACCATTGAATTAATTAAAAAATCTGTTTGGCTTAAATTGTTATCTTTGCAGAATTTAATAAGTTTCAACTTATCTTCATGGTTCATACGTGTTTGAAATCTATCTTCTTTGACAACTTCTTTAACACTGTTTTGATTACCAATCATTGTTGATCTTGTCTTACCTTTAGTAGATTTAATCATAGGTATATTCCCTAACTATTTATACATATATTAATTTGTACTCACAAAACAATCAAGGGGTATTTTAGATACTTTTGTAATTGTTCTCTATTGTTCTAATAGTTTGTTATTTAAAGTCTTTATAAGTAAAACTATATATAAGCAATACTTATATATGTACTGGGAATAGGCGCTATTACAATAAGGCGCTTATCTGCTTCAACCTCACAACCTTAGTCGTTTTCGCTTCGCTTCAACCGCCTTGCGGTTGGTGAGATTGAGCAGATTTCGGCAATATTCACCCTAGATAGCCTAAGCAAAAAAAATTGCTTAAAATGGCTATCTTGAATATTGCCGTTGTAGCATTGCTGTCGGAGCCGACATCGCTTTCAATCGACACTGTATGCCAATGTAAGGGCATAACAGCAAGTGAGTATTTAGAGCCTTACAGCTCCCCTGCACACGCATTAGCTCACTCACTAGGTCGGCAATCTCAAGGAGGGTTTCCCCAACGTCTTATTTATGCCAGTTCCTAGCGTATTCCCTGCGTCCCCGCCTATTGTGCGTTCATCAGCAAGCGGGCGTTTTACACTGGCTAGGTGCTTAACTCTTGCGTTGGTGATACTGCCGTCACTTGTATCCTCCTGCTACACCAACCGTCTTTAAAACTCTATGCCATTGTTGACCCATTTAAGGCAATGCACTTACAAACATAAAGTTTTATAAAACACAGGAGTAGACGAAGCTCGGCAAATAAACAATGCGCTTATTTGATACACGAATAGACACTAAATTAACGAAGTTTTTTCATTGTATGACTTGCAAAATCTAATATAAATGCAATAATAGAGTTCAGGTACAAGCCTTTCAGGTGAAATCATAACGGTCGCCAAACCTTATGATCTTCGTTAGATGATGTTTACCGCATCAAATAACTGTGTACCGAAGAATATAGAACATAGCCCCGATAGTTGCAAGACTATCGGGGCTTTTTCTTTGTGCGCTATTTCACAATTTCCCTATAACAATCAAAAACTTTTTTTTGCTATTTATTGAAATATCATAGAGTTATAACTCTAAATCACCCTAAATAAAGGGTATCACCACACGCTTAATTATTATTCATAAAATCAAAATAAATTAACTATCGCCCTCTGTGCCTGCGGGAACGGTAGCCCTTACCTACAGTCGGTTGATTGCTCAAAGCTTTACTTAGCATTGGGTATGCTGAAGCATTCCCAATACGTGCATAAACTTTCGAGCCTTTATACTCAATAGTAAAAAATTACAATTAAGTGATTGAATATGAATACTTAATAATAAGAGTGTTATCTTTTTGTTTACCATTTAAAACAGTTGAAATGGTTAGATTTTAGTAAACTTGTTCTATTTTTAAACTTATAGAGTTATACTGTTATAACTCTATAACCGATAAGGCTAGAACTATGAAAAAAATCTTCGTCACAATGGGCATTTTGAGCCTAACAGCACTTACAGCCTGTGCCACAAATACATCATCACAAAAGGGATTAAAAAAATCACCATGCGCTTGCGTATATCAACCAATCCCAAGCGCTGAAAATCAAATCTCTGACCCATTCGCTCAAGTAACTAAAACGGTAAAAACTGGGGGTAATGTCGTATGAAAAAACTATTACTTCCGATCGCTACGGCTTTAGTTTTGACGGCTTGTTCTGACGAGCCTAAAGCGCCTGAAGTGAAAGGGGATGACTATGTAGGCGTTTGGATGAACCCAATAGGGCAACAATCGCAATCAGCAAATGACGTAATTATCAATGATCGAATCATTATTGATAAAAGCACAACTAAAGACGTTTACACCGTCACTATTTTAGCTAAAGGCGTTTTTACAGACATGAAGTTTAAACCTGATAACGGTTTGCTTTGTGCGCCTAACGATGCTTGTTTTCAGCTTGTAGATGGAAAGCTAAAGCTTGGTAGTGAAAGCGGTGTTCTAACTTATGAGAGAGAACAGCAAAATGGAAATCAATAAAATTAAACTCGGTCTAGCTTCTGCGGTTGTCGCTTTAGGTCTAACTGGCTGTTTCACTTCTAAGCCTGACATTTCAGGCGTATGGGTTCCCGAACACACTCCAAAATCTGAATTTTTTTATTCGTACTATGTGATTTCTGAAGCTGATAAACAGGGCAATTTCCCAGTAAAGAAAGTCAATTATCAAATCCAAAACATGAACCAATATAACCCTGCAAAGTTGCCTAAATTTACTGGTGAATCAAGCGGGGTCTTAACATTCGTTAAAGACGATACATATTGCTATGAAGGCTCTTTGGCTAGTGATTGTTTTGTCTATTCAGACGGAAAATTAAGAAAATCAGATACACAAAACTTTTTCTTAAAGACTTCAAAAAACCCGCCCGAAATTCCAGTAATTCGCTGAGGTCACTATGAAAAAGATTATCTATGCTTTCTTGCTTCTGTTTAGTTTTTTTAGCTTTAGCTCGGCTTATGCGGTCGATAACTTTACCAATCCACAAGATTTAGGCAATGGCAGTACACCTACTGGGACGACTGGCGGTTCTAACGGTGCGTATAACTCTAATCAAATATCGCAGAATGTATCTGAAGTTACCAAAAATGGTATGTCTGAATTAGACAAGGTTGTTGATAGTCTGATTACTGGTGTTGATAAAAACATTAAAGACAATTTGCAAGGTTACTATCAGAAAGTCACAGCTCCAATCATTCCAGTTTTTGCAGGCTTTATCATTATTTGGATTTCGTTCCAAGCTATTAAAATGATGTTAGGCATGGCTGTAGAAATTCAGGGTGTGATAGCCACTTTCGTTATTATGCTGTTGATTTGGTCAATCGTATTTTCATGGGATGCTTTCTTTCCATACGTTGCTGAAGTATTCCTCGATGATGTACCGAACCTGATTACTGAAATGACAGGTACAGATTCAAAAACAACATTGCAGTCTTTTGTATCTATTATCTTTGAATCTATCGCATTAGCTTTTAATAACATTGATACAGGTATTACCAATGTCGTTTCGGGCTTCTTCTTTGTCCTGATCTATAGCTTGATTTTTGGTTTAGCCTGCATTGTCTGCGGTTTATTCTTCTTAATTTGGATTATCTGTAAAGTCATTATTGGCATTCTAATCGCAGTTGCACCGATTTTTCTTGCATGTGCAATGTTCCCTGCAACTCGCAGATATGCCACAAACTGGCTACAAGCAATTTTAACCCCTCTTGTTGTTCTTCTTTTGCTGATTGTGAGCTGTGACTTAGTGCTTACTTCAGTTGTCGCAGGCATTCAAAACCTTAATGAAAACGGCAGTACGTTTACTGGGGCTTTCATCATGGTAATTGTTTTGATCGTTGTTATTGGGCTGTTTTGGCTTGTTCCAAAAATTGCAATTTCTTTGGTCGGCAGTGGCTTTGAAGCTTCAACCAGTGCGACTTCAAGTATCACCAGTTCAGGCACCAATATGGTTAAAAGTTTTGGTCGTGGAGGTAAACGCTAATGACACCACAAGAAAAAGCGCAGTTAGACGCTCAAATTAAAGAGATTCAAGACAATACTAAAAAGTCTGAAAATCGTAACGGTAAAATCACTATTTGGGTTCTTGGTTTGGCGACCGTTCTAGGTATAGGTAATGTTGCTCAAGGTATCGCAATTAAAGGATTAACACCTTTAAAACAACCAGTTCCTATGATTGCTGTAATTGATTCTGAAACTGGAATTATGACCAGTGTAGAAAAGTTTGATTCAACTACTGACCCTAAACTTATTGAAAAATTAGTGACCTCCTACTTTTGGGACACTATCAGCAATCGCTATGGCTATTACGGCAAAGTTGGTAAAGACCAACTTTCTGCACAGTACAGCAAAGCTTCTATTTTCTTAGATAGCCAAGATCGTACCGACTTTGAAAATGAAGTTAGCGGAATGAATCAAAACTCACCTTACAACCAACTAGGTGAAACTGGCTCAATCACTCCTAAAGTTATTGCTGTCAACTTTCTTGGCAACAATAAAGTTCAAGCCAACTTTAAAACAACCGTTATTAAAGGTGCTGAAATTCGCCAGTACAGCTACACAGTGACGGCTGACTATATCACTGACAACTTTGACGATCTCAACGTAAAAGATCGTTGGATTAACCCATTTGGCGTGAAGTTTAAGAACTGGAACTTAACGCAAAACTCATCAAATGATGCGTTAGTTACTCAAAACCCAGTTACTCAACCATTGCCTAAACCTGAAGCAAGCACTGCTTCTGAGCCTGTGGCACAGACTTCTAATAATTAATAAGGTAATCGGATATGAAAAAGACCCTTATAAGCATTTTACTTACAGCAACGTGCATTGCTTCAGCGCCAACTTTTGCTCGTCAAATTCCTGTTGGTTTGAAAACGGATAACCGCATTAAAGTTGTTCCGTATTCTGAAAGCCACGTTGTTGAACTATCAACGACTTTTGGTATTTCAACTACTGTCGAGTTTGGAAATGAAACTATCCAAACTGTTGCTTCAGGTGACACGATTGGATGGCAAATAATCCCACAAGGTAATCGTCTATTCATCAAGCCTGCGGAAAAACCACAAGCAGGCATGAACCGTACAAACTTAACCGTAATCACTGATAAGCGAAATTATTACTTCAATCTATTCAATAGTTCACAACCAGTTTATGTACTGCGCTTTAACTATGCAGATGCCAATAGAACTAATCGTTTATTGGCACAACAAAATGCACCTCGTCCCGCTTTAGGTGAACTGCCTATGACAAGCCAAAAATGGGGAATGGATGCCACTAAAAGCAAATCTATTAAAGTTCTTGGCGTAAGTGATGATGACCAATTCACATTTATTCGTATTGCGAAAAATTCACCTCGTCCCGCAGTTTATGCGGTTAATGGTGAGGGATACGAAGAACTTACCAACTCAAGACAAGAGGGGGATGTAATCGTGATTGAGAAAGTAAACGATGCTTTCACTCTGCGACTTGGCAAAGAATACGTTTGTATTCTCCGTAAACCTGAAGTGATTGGAGGAAAATAAAATGACAAATGAAAATAAAAATTTGGGTAACGATGACTTTAAAACCCAAGATAACTTCAGCACTGAAAATCATGTTTTCCATGATGAAAAAAAAGAACATGGTAAAGATGATTTTGAACGTCAAGATGCTTTTGAGAATAAGCCTAAAACGTCTGTTAAAAATATAGACATAGGCAAATTGGTTAAGTTCGGTGGCTTACTAGCCCTCATTATTGGCTTGGTAATTTTTGGCGTTTATCTGAAATTGCAAAAGAACAAAGAAAGCCGTGTAGAAAGCGGTGTAGAAAGTGCTGTTGCTAAACCAGTAACAGGGATGGACGGCAGTAATTTTAATGGCATGGATAGATTCGGATTCGGAAATCCGCAACCAATCCCAACTGCGACTACCCCTGACCCTGTAAACCCTACTGAAAAAAGCCCTGAACAGCTCGAAATGGAGCGTCAATTAGCTGAACAGCAACAACAACTAGCAATGCAACAAGAGCAGGCTAGACAAGATGCTATGGCTAAAGAACAAGCCCTTTTAAACGCCCGCTACAAGTCTGGAATCATGGTTAATGAGAATGGCGGTAAAGGTGGCGGTGTTAGCCCTAATGGTGATGCTAGTGCAATGGCAGGCATACCGCCTGAACTTGCACCGTTATTTATGGGTATGCAAGCTTCACAACAATCTAATGCCAATGGCAACCAAGCGGGTGCAAGCAATGTAAATCCACGCATTGCAAATAGCACTGCGGGTTCTATGGGTGGTCGTTTTGATTCAAGCACTTCTAATCAAAAAGCGCCTATTGCTCATGCAAGTTATAACGCTGATCGTAGAATGCTTATACAACAAGGCAAGATCGTAGATGCAGTTTTAGAAACTGCTGTTAAAAGCGATTTACCAAGCAACATTATTGCTCGTGTAACTAATGATGTTTATAGCGAACAAGGACGTAATCGTTTACTGCCTGCGGGTACTCGTTTATTCGGTCAATACTCATCAATTGTTAATGACGGACAAGCAGAAATCGGGGCGGTTTGGAATCGTGCAATCACACCTAATGGCGTAGAAATTATGCTCGATAGCCCAAGCACTAACAGTCTTGGTATCGCAGGCTTAGGCGGTAAAGTGAACAACCATTATGGGCGCATATTCGGAACAGCTACTTTACTTAGCATTATTGGTGCGGGTGTAAGTAATGCAGGTGTTAGCAGTAGCGACCAAAACAATGCTTCACAGACTTATCGTACTGAAGTTGCAAACTCATTCGGCAATCAAGCTGACCGTGTTCTACAACGTAACTTGTCAATTCCTCCGACTATTACAGTCGCTCACGGCACACGCATTAAAGTTCTAGTTGCTAAAGACTTGGACTTTTCAACTATTTTAAACCAATAAGAAAGGCGCTTAATTATGTCAATCCTTGTACTTGAAGATTTGAAAAAAGCTTTTGGTGATGATCTTGATAATGATCAAATTACTGAAATTTCAGTTAATAAGCCTTTGGAATATTTCATTGCTATGAAAGGTACAAGGGACATGATTAAAAAAGAGAATCCTAACCTTACCTATGCGCTTTTGAAGCGATTAGCCGAAGGCATTGCAACTGAAACCAATCAAACAATTTCAGAAGCACAGCCTTTGCTTTCTGCTCAAATTGCATCACCGCAACATGAGGGTTTATTTTTCCGTATTCAATTTGTCCGTGACCCTGCCGTAACTGGCGGGTCGATCGGCTTATCTATTCGTAAACCAAGTATTTTAAGTCTGCCATTTTCAGCTTATGAGGAAGTTTTAAATTCTGTTGAACCATTTGCAAAAATCACTGCAAAAGATCAAGAGCTATTCGATTTATACGAAGCCCGAAACTTTCATGAGTTCATTCGTAAAGCGGTGGGTTATGAAAAAAATATCATTATTTCTGCGGGTACAGGTTCAGGAAAAACAACTTTTTTTAACTCCATTATTCATGACTGCATACCACTGGGCGAACGACTAATCACTATTGAAGATGCTAAGGAGTTACGCCCTCCGCATGAAAATACGTTGCAACTTTATTATTCAAGAGGTGGACAGGGTAAAGCTAAAGTCGATGCACAGTCATTAATGGAAGCTTGCCTGCGTTTGTATCCAAAACGCATTTTACTGGGTGAGATTCGAGGTGCTGAAGCATTCACTTATTTAAACCTAATTTCTTCAGGGCATGGCGGTTCAATTGCGACATTACATGCCAATGACCCACTTAATGCTATTGAGCGTTTAACGCTTATGGTTCTTATGGCAGGCACTACATTAACCAGTGACCAAGTTAAATCTTTTGTTAAACAAAGTGTAGACATTATTGTTCAACTTGGAAGAACAGAAACAGGCGGTTATGGCTGTTCAGCTATTTATTTTAAAGCTTATGAGGATTTCAAAAATGAAAAAACACATTTTTCTAGCGTTGCTTAGTTTAGCTAGTGTTGCCTGCTCATCTAAGGGCTTGGACGGACAATACAATCGTATTGATCAAACAGCATTTGAGAAAGAACAAGGCATGAGTAGCGGGCTTATCGTTGCCAATAAAGGTACTCAAGTTACCTTAAAAAACTCATGGGGTGATGTTGCATTATCGGCTGTAGAGAAAGATAAAAAAATGGTTGTTCAATATAACAATCAAGACGCTTTCTTAATGGAACAAAAGGGCGGTGTTATTACTCTGACCGATGTTGATAACCCAAGCCAAGCATACAAATTTAAAAAGGACTAAGCCATGAAAAAAACAACTATTGCTCTTTGCGCCTTAATTAGTTTGTCTGCTGAAGCACAGTTACCGCAGACATTTACCCAAGTTCTTCAGTCATTTGCTCAAAGCAATAAATTAACTTATGTGCCTGAAGCTCCCAATCAAGGGAACTATGTCACTTATAAATTTTCAAGTGATGCCAGTTGCCAAAACGAAGCATGTGCCGATCTTAAAGTTTATTACAGCATTGACCCTGCTTGTGTACCGCAAGAAGTGGGGTTATTTGGTGAATTGCCAGTAAGCATCCCTAACGCAAAAGCATTGTTTGTATCTCCGACCATTTCTGACAATACAAGCCAAGCTCACGACTTCATGCGAGTTCAAGCAAATGGCGGGTGCTATGAGTTATCAATGGGTGAACAAGGCTCACACTATAAAACCTTAGTTGATCTAGCTAACCGTTTGGCTGTGGCTAAGTGATGAAATAGCAACGGGCCAAGTTTAAACAGGTAACGTAGTTCCTGGTTAAACTGTCCTCGTTGCGGTAGAGGAATAATGAAAATGAAATTAAAAAAACTATCGCTACTGGTACTGGTAGGTTTAAGCGGGGCAACTATTGCTTCAAATTTACCTTACAACGATATTGTGACTTCAGCTTCAGCTAAATATGGATATGACCCGCTTTTAATTCATGCAGTAATTCAAAAAGAATCTTCGCATAACAATACTGCTAAGTCAGGCGTAGGCGCTCAAGGTTTAATGCAACTTATGCCCGCAACGGCTCGTTCTTTGGGCGTTACCAATCCCAATGACCCCACACAAAATGTTAATGCGGGTACTCGTTACCTGAAGCAATTAAATCAGCAATTCGGCAACATGCCCCATGCACTCTATGCCTATAACTGGGGTATGGGTAATTTACGTTCGTATCTGAAAGGTAATAAAAAAGTTATGCCTAAAGAAACGCAAGACTATGTGCCTAAGATCGCCCAGTTTTATAGAAATTATGGCGGTACTGGTTCATATTTTGGTGGCAACGTAATTAAAGGCGGGACTACTTCAGGTGGCAAGCCTGCAACGACTGGCATAGAAAACAGTAATCAGAAGAAGATACAAGCCAAGCTAGAAACACAAAGCGCATGTAAGCCTGTAAAGCTACCTGAAGCAGAACAAGTTGATATTGATTCACCTATCAACCTACCGCCTGTTCCCCCTGTAACTGGTGGCGTAGGTAAAACAGTTTTTGACCCGACAAAAAATGCCGATGCAGTTCTACAAGTTCAAGAATTAATGAAGCAGATTCAAGTCTTGAAAGGGCAATATGACAGTGTGACTAAAGGGCTTGCAGGGCTAGGACTTCTTACCAATGTGATGCAAATTGCAGGCTTTGAATTGCCTAATGGCTTTGATGCTCAACCGACTAATATTTTCAATACACCTAAAGAGCAAAACGCCTACAACGAATTGCAACGTCAAATTGCGACCAATACTGGTGTATATGCAAGCAAGGAATTGGCACAGATTCAAAACATAACTGCAAGCCGTGTAAACACAGCTTATGTAGACGCTGAAGTAGCTTGGACACAAGTAAATTGTAATATGCAAAACCTAAAGTCGTTGGCTCAAGTAAGTACCAATACGTTAAAGCAATCAAAAGACTTGGCGAATGCCCTTGCTATTGAAAACAGTATGTTGGTAGCCAATCAAGCGAAGCTTAAAGCTAACATGCTCATGATGCAGTCAAGCATGGATTCTTATAAGGTCGCTTCCCATCAAGCCGTTCAAAAATTCTTGGGGACAGTAAAATGAATGATCAATCGCAAAAAATCTTCGGTCACGCTGTTTTAGCTGTTGTAATCACTGTGATTACAACATGGGCTATTTTTTTACCGAAGTTTTTTATTATCCCAAAAGATCATAAAGTCCAAGCTATTCTTTATGCAATTCCATTGACGTTTAAAACGCCTTTATACGTTTTAATATTGCTGTTGGCTTTGGTTATTAGTAGTGCTTTGGCTTGGTTTTATTTTCAAAACAATAAAACACCTTTTGGGGGCGAAAGATACGTTCGTGTTCTTCGGGGCTTGCAATTAGTAAGCCCATTCAAATTAAGAAGAATGACCAAAGAAAAAGATTACCAAATCCGTTTTTGCGGTATGCCTGTTCCTAAAGATTTAAAATATAAACACTTCCTTTTAACTGGTGGTACTGGTCAAGGTAAGTCAGTTTCAATCAGTGATTTTTTAGATTCTTGTGTTGCTGATTCTCGCAGTAAAACCCGCTTAATTGTGGTTGACCCTAACGGAACTTACGCAAGTTTATTTGCTAAGAAAGGTGATGTTATTTTCAACCCTTTCGATGCTCGATCAGTCCATTGGTCAGTGATTAATGAAGTACAAAATTCTTATGACATTGAAACATATTCAATGACAATCATTCCTAAATCTTCAGACGCAAATCACGAAAATTTTAATACGATGGCTCGTACTATTGTTAAGTCTGCCATGACCAAAGTTTTAGAAATGGATGAACTTACTAGAGAACAGCAGACACAACAATTTTTAGAAATTTTATTAATTTCAAGTGACGATAAACTCAAAGAGTTTTTAGTAGGTACTCAAGCTTACAGCTTACTTGGCAACTCTGAATTAGTCGGTACTTTACGCAGTATTGTTACTACATATTTAAGCCCTCACACTCATTCTAAAATTGGTGATTTTTCGTTTAGGGATTATTTAAAGCATGGTACTGGCAATATTTTTATTACTTGGCGTGAAGATCAATTAACTGCATTGCAACCATTAGTTAGCTGTGCGACTGACGTTATTTGTAGTTCTTTATTATCTGACTTTGATAACTATTCTGATTTTATATTCTGCCTAGATGAACTCGGCTCTTTGAACCGTTTATCGTATCTCGAAGCAGTATTAACTAAAGGACGTAAACATAGACTTATTGCTTTAGCAGGCATTCAAAGTCTGGCTCAATTAATCACGATCTATGGAGAAAAATTCTCTATTACGCTACGTGGTTGTTTTTCTTCTTTTGGTGTCTGTGCTGTCAACTCTCAAGACACTTATACACCCCAAGAATATGAAAAAGCTTTCGGTGCAATTGAAGTATTAAGGAAAATGAAATCTGCAAATAAAGATTCAAGACCTGAACTTGTAAAAGAAAAAGAAAATGTAGTTAAAGCTGAAGAAATAAGCAGTCTTAAACCTCTGCACTTTTATATGAAGTTTTCAGGACATTACCCGCCAACTTTAGTAACGATGAAATACCGCACCTATGCTAAAGTTTCGGATTCTTTTTTGGCTGTATAGAAATTTTAGGGACAAGTTATGAAACGTGAACAACTTTATGTAAGTGATGAATTTTTCGCAGAAATGGACGAACACTTTTTGAGATATAAGCGTGGTGAATTAAAAGTTCCTGAAGAATTTAAGAACCGCAGACTTACCAAAAACTTAATTTATCTTATCGCTTTAGACCAGTTCTTTAAAGAGAAACATAAATTTTCAAATAGACCATTTATTGATTAAGCTAGTAGAGTTATACTGTTATAACTCTATAAGGAATAATGACAATGTTTAAAAAACTTATAATCGGTTTAGCTTGCAGTACGCCACTGTTTGTATATGCGTCACCTTATGATGATCTTATTCACAAACATTCTGTAGCCAATGGTTTAGACCCTAATTTAGTAACGGCAATTATGGCAAGAGAAAGCGCCTTTAAGCCAAATGCTCGATCACATAAAGATGCTAGGGGTTTGATGCAAGTCATTCCCTCTACAGCTCGTTTAATGGGTGTAGACCCTAGCCGATTATATGAACCTGAACAGTCTATTATTGCGGGTACTCGTTATCTCGCTTTCCTGAATAAAAGATTTAATGGTGATCTTACAAAAATGATTGCTGGATACAATGCAGGGCATGGGGCAGTTGAAAAGTTTGGAGGTATTCCCCCTTACCGTGAAACACAAAACTATGTACGCCTTGTATCCAGTAAATACCAAACACTAAATGGGGGTGGTTCATTTAAAACTTACACTGCAAATAATAACCCTACTGAAGCCAGTCGAAAAAGTGACATTCTAGTTCTCGCTTCATGGCAACAAAATCAGTACCCGCAATACTCCGCAAGTCAAAATCAAAGTACAGAAAACAATAGCTATTCAGCACAATCTGAACCTGTGCGCCTGCGTGTAAATAATCAACCAAGCAATCAACCAAACGTGCAACAAGCATCGTTTGTTCAAACTCTTAACAAAGGGCAATACGTCCAAGTATTTTAAGGAATAGATCATGAATCTTTTAAATAAACTCAATCCTAAGCAATACGCAATTGTCTTATTTGCTGTTTTTTATGCTCAATTGGCAAATGCTGCGTTTGGTCAAAAATTTGCTCAAAAGCTTAACCAATTTAATGATGAATTAGTCATTATCGCAGCAGTCGCTTTCGTGACTGGTGTTATTTGTTTGGCAATCACAATGCTTGGCGGTGGTAGTGAGAAAGTTAAGCGTTGGGGTATCGGCTTAATCGTTGCAGGTATCCTTGTTTTCGTTGCCCCTGATCTTGGTAATTTCTTCTTTAACTAAATAGGTGAGCCATGAGCAAAACCACTGAAAAAAACGAAGAAAAAGACTTGCTGTTTGCGGGTCTTGCCCGAACTGCAAGGGTGGCAAATATACCTGTAGATATTTTCACTTACTTTTTCCTAATTTGTGGTTTTGCTACGTGCTTTTTAGCACTAATTGGCAACCTAAAATTAGGATTAATAATATCGGGAATAATCTATTTATTGTTGGTTGTAGTGACCTACCAAGAAGATAGAGGGATTCAATATTTATGGTTTTCGATCAAACGTAGACTTCAGCGAACTAAAGTTTTTGGTGGCTATAGTTTTGATTCTCACGCAAAAGCTGACGATAAAAATATTGAATATAGTCAAAAGAAATTAGCGGGTGCTGAACAAATGGAAATCAATAATTTACCTTATCTAAGCCCAATCAATGAACATGATATTAAGCTAGTTAATGGTGATATTTTTACGGTTTTAAAAATTACTGGCTTTCCGTATGAAACTAAAAGCTATGCTCAATTAAAGACTTTAAAAAAATATCGTGCAGATATGTTTAAACAACTTGGCTCTCGTTTTGTTGTTAGCGTTTATTATGATCGTCACGAAGTTAAAACCGAAATACCGCCTGCAAATGGCAATGAATTTTCAGATAGTTTTAACCAAAAATATTATGAAAAACTATCTAATGAACGCATGTTTCAAAATGATATTTATGTGTCGTTGCTTGTCCGAAAATCTAACCCAAGTGACCCGCCTTTAACTCGTCTTAAAAATCTGTTTTTCAGAAGTGATAATGAAGAACAAATGATTGCCGAATTAAATAATGCAGTAAGTATGTTTAAAGAGTATCTGCAAGATGCGAACCCAAGACAGCTAGGCACTTATTCAAAAGATAGCGTTTTGTATTCTGAAACAGTGAATTTTCTCGGTTATTTATTAAACTTAGAAAAAGCAGAAATTCCACTTCATCCAACTGAAATCAGAAACTACTTAGGCTATACACGTAGAGTTTTTGCGCCTGATGGAACTATTAAATTCTATCACCCAAGCGGTGAATTAACGGCAGGGGCAATCTATAGTTTGCCTACTCCTAGCTATCCAGAGGGTAGCGATCACACCATGTTAGATGAATTTCTAAAAGTTGATCATCCTTTAATTATTTCTCAAACTTTCATGATGATGGACAGACGTAAATCTATCAGCATGAGTACAACTCGTCAGAACCAATTAAAAAATGCTCAAGACAAGTCAGAATCTCAAATTGAAGCGATTAATGTTGCCATTGATGACTTAGCTTCAGGGCGTATCTTAAACGGCATTTATTCATTAAATGTTTTAGTTACCTCTAAGACCCCATCTGAATTTAAAGAAGCAATGCAGAAAACTAGCGGGGCATTTCAGCGCAATCACATGATACCTAAAAAAGAAGATTTAATTTCTGAACCTACTTTTTACTCTATGTTGATTGGCAACTATCACTTACTCCAAAGACCCGCAACTATTAACACGACTAACTTTGCGGGCTTTGCCAGTATGCACAATAGTTCTACTGGCAAAAAAGATGGCAACCATTGGGGTGAGAATGTCATTCAGCTTAAAACGACAAGTAATACGCCTTACTACTTCAATTTCCATGAACATGATGTAGGTCATACTCGTATCACGACTGGTACTGGTGGCGGTAAGACTACTGTAATTAATACGCTTTTGACTGCTTCAGATAAGTTTAAGCCTTATATTTTTCATTTTGATTTTGAATATTCAGCTTCAGTTTGGATTAAAAGCATGGGCGGGCGACATACTGTTTTAAGTGAAATGGTTAAAACTGGTTGGAATCCATTGCAGTTAGATGACACGGAACAAAACCGTTTGTTTCTAAGAAATCTATTTTCTTTTATGGCTCAAGACTACAACGATAATGGTAATCCAAAGCCTTTAAGCACTGCTGAAGAAAACAAGATCAAAGACGTTGTAGATGCTGTTTATAGCTATGAAAAGCACCTTAGACGGCTTAGAAACTTTATTGGCTTGTTTGGTATGGCTGAAGATAACAACATGGCTGAACGCATGTCAAAATGGGTTAATGATGGGGTTTATGCCAATATTTTTGACAATGAAAGTGACAATTTCTCAATTGATGGCGCTCGAATTTTCGGCTATGAAATGAAAAATGTCATTGATAATGATGTGGTGTTAGGCGCTATGTCTATGTATATCTTCCATCAAATTGATATATCCATGTCTGAGGGCAAGCCCTTTATTGTTGTTGTCGAAGAAGGTCAAAGATATATCAGCAATCCGATTAACTTAGCATGGCTTAAAATCATGCTAACCACGTACCGTAGACGTAACGGTATGATGATCTTTGTTACGCCAACGCCTGAAGTCATTACAAGAGATGACGATCTGATCGGGCAGTTTAAAACATCAATTCTATTGCCGAATGATAAAGCGAATGTCGCTACATATATGGGTAATGAGAAAAATAATGGCTTAGGCTGTACTCAAGCAGAATTTGATTGGGTTGTGAATACACCGCCTTATTTACGCCAATTTATGATTAAAAACTCGCATGATTCAGTTATTAGCAAATTAGATTTAAGCAATATGTCTGAAATTATCCCAATACTTTCAGGCAATGAGTTAAGACACAATATTCTTGAGGAAATATTGAGTAAAGATGAAAACTTGACCTACTCCCAGTGGGTACACGAATTTAACGAAAGGGTGAAATCATGAAAATGAATAAAATAAAAATGTCGGCTGTAGCTTTTGCTTTAGCCTTTACTGCCAACACAGCAAACGCTTGGGACGTTGTATTCGACCCGACAGCCGTTGCAAATATGGTCAAGCAATTGGTTCAAATGCAACAGCAATACGAGATCATGAAGAAACAATATGAAAGTACGACTGGTAATACTGGTATCGGAACTTCAGGCGTTAAGAATGTGCAAGACGTTGTTTCAGGCTCTTGGCAAGACGTAGTAGCCAATCAAAAGACTGGCTCATTTGGTAATGCTCAAAAGGCTTATGACAAAGTGCTTACTACCATTGGTTCAGATGGTATGAATCAATTGCTAGGCAATGATCAATACAAGCGAAATTACAACACGGTTAAGACTGGCTTTGCTTTCAGTGATGCTTCCTATAATGCTTTAAATGAGCATGTAGCAAACTTAACCACACTGAAGAACAAAATTAACTCGACCCGCAATATTAAAGAAGCCCAAGACTTAGCAAATGCCATTGCTATTGAACAAGGTTATATCAACTCGATTGGTGCTAAATTGTCGGCTGTTCAAACTAACCTTGCATCTAACAATGCTTCAAGCGGTGTGACCAGTACGCAAAGCTTTAAATCGTGGTTTGGTAACTAATTTCATCACAAGCTAACAATTCAGGTTGTTAGCTTTTTTTTGTCTAAATTTTAGGATTATCTATGAAAAAAATCATAATCCCTGTATTAGCCTTAATCGCTTTCAATACATACGCTGAAACAGCACAGAATGGCACAGAAACGCCAGTTGCTATAGAGGCTAGTCATACATCACTGACCACTAAAAAAGGCGAAATAGAGGTTAAAAAAGACGGAAAAACTGTATCTGTTTCTAAAGTACCTGAAAGCCCTTTAATTAATACAGTCACAACTACACAAACAACTTCAAAAGCGCCTGAAGCTAAAAAAGTAGTAAAAGAGATCCAATCTGAATCAGTCAAAGAACCTGTAGTGATTTATCAAGCCAGTGAAATTATGCCTGAGCTTAGTCAAGCCGATCTTGACTATATCAAGGCTGTAAATTCAAACGATAAAATCAACTCAATTGAAAGCAAGATCGTTAATAACGAAGCGATTAGCAAAGAAGAATTGAAGATTTTACGCCAAAAGAATCCAAACTACTGATTGACCTTTTTGACAATTTCCTCGCACTCATAACCCACTTAAATCATTCAATAAAGTAGATGCCTGGTTAAGACTGCATACTTGCAGTTTTGACCAAGCATCGGGATATGATTTTTCACAGTAAGAGTTTTAGCACGTATGGACCAAGCAATGAAGTTGCAAGTCCATACGTGCTAAAACGGTTTTATGGTGAACCAAAATGAATAAGCTTTTTTGTATTACCCTTTTTTTGTTTTCAGCATACTGTCACGCTGATTATTACGGCAAAGTCACTTACGTTTTAGACGGTGATACTGTGAGTATCACAAAACCAAACAACACTAAATGGCGGGTTAGACTGTCATTCATAGATGCCCCTGAAGTTGCCAATAATGCTAAAAATTCGCCTACACAGCCTTATGGTCAACAATCGAAACAATATTTAATGTCTATGGTCTTAAACAAAACGGTACTCGTTAAAGAGCATGGAACTGATAACAATGGTAGGTTTCTTGGTGAGCTGTACTTGAATAAATTAAATGTGAATAAAGCAATGGTCGCCAGTGGCTACGCTTGGGCTTATCGCTACAATCTTCCTGATAGAACATACATAGATTTAGAGAATAATGCTCGATCAAAAAAAATCGGGTTATGGAAAAGTCCTAACCCGATTAACCCCTATGACTGGCGAAAGAAATATTAAAATTTCATGCCTGAAGTGGGCTTATCCTGCTTTGGGCTTGACTGGCTTAACTCCTGTACCCTTGAAGCAGATAAAGATTTAAATGTTGTTTGCTGTGCTATCACTCTCTGATCTACAGCCTGTTTTACTTCAGGATTGGTTTCATAGCGTTTCACATATTGATCACCATAGCGGGCTTCAACACTTCTGATTTTTAACTCTACATTTGAATTGTTATGAACGCCTGTTGCATAGGTTTCACCTTTTTTAGTTGTGTGACCTGTGATTTTAATTTCAGCGTCTTTAGGTAAATTAGTGGTTTTAAATAAACCATCTTTTTGACTGTATGCTTCATTGAGCTTGATATAGTCACCATGAGCAACGGATAGCCCATTAGCTGACTTAGCAAAATCAGCACCCAATTTCCCCTCTTGCTTTAGCTGTATTCGGACTTCTTTAATGATTTGGTGTTTATCTAGCTCTGGGGCTTTGCTTTGAAATTGAGATACTTCAGCCTTACTATCTCCTTTCACTTCAGGCGCTTTAGGTTTATTTGATAGCTGTTCATCTACTTTCATTAAAATTTTATTTTCAAGGTTATTTAACTTTTCTTTAACCTCCATATAAACCTGTAATGCCGTAGATTCAGGTTGTTTTGAATCATGATTACCGATCGGCTTATCGAGCATCATTTCATTTTTAGTAACATTGATTAACTCAAGATGATCTCGATTTTGACGGAACATAACTAAATTGTCCTCGCCATCAACTTTGATATTTTTAGATAAATAACCATCTTGTTTTTCAAAATCATCTTTGGCAACAAGTAAGTTGCTAGTTAAGTTACTGACTATTTTTACGTCCATTTTCTCACCTGTACTTTCATCAACTTGGGTCACTTCACTAACCAGTTTTTGATTATTCAATTTAAGTCTGTCACTTTCCTGAAGCCCCTTTACAATCTCAACCTCTGTATATGGGGCAAAGCGTGTTTGCATTGCTTCTATTACTTTGAACCATTTATATTCATGCTGTTGGCGCTCCTGATCTGAAAATGGTCTTTCCCTTTCAGCTTTAAAGTCCTTTTGTTCAATAGCGTTATAGTGACGGTCATAAACGGTTAGCTTGTCTACTATGGGTTCATCTTTTAACTGTTCTATTGTGTTTTCTAGCTTGTGATAAATTTCACTATGAATATCAATATTGACGAAACGCCCAGTTTCATACAGCGCCTTTTCCATTTCATAACGATGGTATATACCTTGTCGTGATGTAATTTCAGGCACAGCCATTATTTTTAATTCAACGTCTTTGTAGCCTTTATCTCTGAAATTTTGAACTGTATTTTTTAAGGTTTGAAAATCTGCACTTGTTTGGTCAAGAACAATATTTTTCTTATGGCTTATAGCTTCTTCAATTAATTCTAAACTCCACTTTTTAGCATCATGGTGGGTGAATCCTGAAGATGTTTTATCATCCAATTTTTGCAGTTCATTATACTTGGGGTGATAGGCTCTTAATTGATCGGGGTCAATAATTACACTCCCGCCTTTATCTTTGAACTGATCTATAGAATCTCTGTCAACGGCATTCTAAAATTGCCCCCTTTTACCTTACAAATGGCAAAGTAAAATTGACCCCTTTGATCTCGTATTAAATTTCAACCTGGGGCTGAATCCCAATTCTTTTTTTATCCTTCAAACGATAACTCTCACCCGATATTTGTACCACATGACAGTGATGCAATAACCGATCTAACATCGCAGCGGTCAACGTGACATCATCTGCAAAGGATTTGGACCACTGGCTAAAGGGTAAGTTACTCGTCAATATCGTACTGCCTTTTTCATAACGCTTGGCAATCACGTTAAAGAACAGATTCGCTTCTTCACGTCCAAACGGTAAATAACCAATTTCATCGATAATCAGTAACTTTGGTCCCAGTACCGCACGTTGCATATAGGTTTTCAATTTACCTTGCTGATAGGCTGTACTCAGTTGCAGCATGAGATCGGCGGCGGTAATAAACTTGGTTTTGACATTGTTCATGATGGCCTTATAGCCTAATGCCATAGATAAGTGCGTTTTCCCTACACCGCTAGCCCCGAGAAACACCACATTTTCTGCTCTAGCAATAAAGCTCAGATTGAACAGTTCAATCACCTGTGATTTAGGGGCCCCTAGGGCATAATTAAAATCATAGTCTTCCAGGGTTTTGACTTGAGGCAGGCCTGAGAGTTTCATCAGTACCTGCTGACTGCGCTGTTGCCTGGCAGCATATTCATGCGTCAAGATCGCTTCAACAAAGTCGGCATAACTTCCATCTTGACCTAATGTTTGTTGTGCATGATGTGACCATTGTGATGCGATGGCAGGCAGATTGAGCTTTTGGCAAAGTTGCTCTATACGGTCGTATTGCAGATTCATCAGGAAACTCCTAGCAACTGGTCATATACCGATAAGGGATGCTGCAAACTCTCGTAGGGCATGACATGCTGTGCTGCTGCAACAGGTACAGTGCTAGAACCTGTATCTGATTGCGGTAATGGCGTAAATTTTTGCTGCTCCTGTTGCAGTCGAACAGCCGGTTTTTCTTGCGTGGTGGCATGAATCCGCTGATTGGCGGTTTCATGCAGCCACCGGCCAATGTGGGCATTGGCGACATCAACATCTAACAGTAAACCCGAAGTCTTCAGGCTTGCTTTCAATGGCACAATAAAGCTTGATTTGAGGTATCCATTAAAGCGTTCAACTTTGCCTTTGGTCTGTGCACGGTAGGGCTTACATACGCGAGGACGAAAGCTGTATTTCTTGGCGCAGTCGAGCAGTTTGGGATTCCATTTATGCTGCCCCTCCTGATAGGCATCCCGTTCAATCATGATCGTTTTAGCGTTATCAAACAGGATTTCCTGAGGTACTCCTGCAAAAAACTGAAATGCATTTTCTAGACCATCGATCCATGCATCGGTACGTTCATGATCATAAAATTTCACGAAAGTCGCTCTGGAATACCCTAATGTTGCGACAAAAGCTTTTAAAGTCGTGTTGTTGCGTCGAATTGTCGTGAAATCCACCTGCATTTGTTGGCCAGGTTGGGTTTCAAAACGAATGATCGGTTCTGGTTTAGCAACTGGTTTTAATGTTGCAAGATATTCCCTCAATATCCTGATCTTTCCTGGATATCCCAACCTTAAAATTTCCTGGTAGAGCACAACAGCAGGAATCCATTCAGGATGAGCTGCGTTTACACGTTGGAGTAAATAGGGTTTATATGGGTCAAGGATACTTATTCTAGGCTGTATACGCTGATACTGAGGTGTGGTGTTTTGCCGTAAATATTTACGTACGGTATTTCTGGACACCCCCAGTTCACGAGTAATGGCTTTAATAGATTTACCTTGTTGATGAAGTATTTGGATTGTCACTGCTTGCTCCAAAGTTAACATGTTGAGCAGTCCAAAATGACCGCTATATTAACCAAGGGGGTCAGTTTTTAAATGCCATTAGGGGGTCATTTTTACACTGCCGCTAACATCTCTTGCCAACTTGCCTTTACCCGATGCAGGCTGACCGCCAGTAATGACGACTTTAGGGCTGACTATAGACAGTGAGTTATTCAGAAAATCAGCTTTAATTTTCTCAAATACAAGGCTATGTTCTTCGTCACTTAGTTTGTATTGGTTGTCCATTGATCACCCTTTCATTGTGCCTTAAAGAATGTTCCAACAAACTTATAAACTGTAGGTAGTAATATCAGTCCACAAAATCCAATAATGCCTACAGTGTTATCTGATAAGTTCTCTGAAACAAACACTACGCCCAAGCAACCATAAATCACGACTAGACTTATAATTAGCTTCAGCAAAAAATTTTCATTCCTGATTACTCTGCTCGCTTTTATAGGCTTCACTATGTTTCTTGATTGATTGTATCAACTGTTCTCTATCTTGCTCGTACAAGCCCTGAAGCTCCATTGAAAGAGCCTGTCTATCATCTTCAGGCAAATGTCCTGAAGTACGCAATCCTATACGGTTTGATATGCCAGTCTGTGCAATCCTTAATAATTCAGATTCGCTTAGATCATTAAAATTAATCATCGTTATTTTTCCTTATACCTGAAGATATATAACAATAGGGTATACCCTATTGTTATATAATAATACACCCTAAAAACCCTATAACAATAGGGTTGTTTTGTTAATCTAATGTGATATAACATTGAGGTTATCTAATTTTGTTATACTGGTTATGGAAAAAGAAAATTTAGATATTGAAGATCAAATTAAAAACACACCCTTTCAAAGAGTGGGGTATATCCGTGTATCCACTAAAGACCAAAACCCTGAAAGACAGCTCCATGATCTACCCTTTGAGCTAGATAAAACTTTTATTGATCATTTTAGCGGAAAGACTGCCAAACGCCCTGCACTTCAGGAAATGTTCGATTATGTCCGTAGTGGGGACATTGTGTACGCTCATGATGTTTTTAGATTGGCACGTAGCTTGATTGACCTTGTAACCATTGTTCAAAAGCTAAATAAAAAAGGAGTGTCTGTTCATATTGTCAAAAATAACCTGAACTTTACCCCCAATTCAGATGACAAGTTCGATAAGTTTCAACTCCATGTATTAGGCGCTGTAGCTGAACTTGAAAGGGGTATTATTAGTGAGAATCAAGCAGAGGGAATTAAATTAGCTAAAAAAAAGAAAGGTAAATACAAGGGAAGATCGCCTGCGATTACAGAAGAAAAACTAAAAGAGTTAATTCATACCCTTAAAAATAAGGACGATTCATACCCTTTCACTCAAATAGCTAAAGATTATGGTGTTAGTTATATGACTTTAATTCGATATAGGAAAAAGTATGCAAAACAAATTAACGCCCAGTCTGATTGACCTTTTTGACAATTTTCTCGCACTCATAACAAAAAATAAAGGAAAATTTTAAGATCAATTGGATTTAAGATATACAACAATTATGTTTAAACCTATATAAGAAAACACATTAAGCTTCTTTTATAAGGCATTTTTAAAATGATAATTCAACATAAAAGTCCCTCATCCTCGCCTTCTTTCAAAGTGAGAAGGCGATTTCAATAGCAATATGAATCACTCATTATAAACATTCATTCAGTTTAGAAATAATCTAGAGATATTATGATTAACAGCAGAATTATCGATAAAATCAAATAAGTATTGATATTATTAAAGCTCTTAAGATAATTTAACATTCGTCATTTCCCATAAGAATTTAATAAAATACTATATCCCTACGAACTCCCGGAGCTGCTCGCGGTCGAAGCCGCGTCCGGCCTGCCCGAATACCTGCAATGGCTGGCCGCCGAGAGCCGACCGGTAAACTGAGCCAATGACCGCATCCACGATCCGCCTGCGCCGCTGGCTGGCCGGGCTCGCCCTGCTGCTTGCGCTGCCCGCGACCTCGGCCGTCGCCCAGGACTTCGAACTGCCGCCGGTCGACGAGGTCTTCGTCCTGTCCGCGCAGGCCACCGCGCCGGACCGCATCGAGGTGCGCTGGCGGATCGCCGACGGCTATTACCTGTACCGGCACCGCACCTCGGTCAAGGCCGATGCCGCCTTCACCGGCGCGACCATGGCGCTGCCGAAGGGCAAGGCCTACCGCGACGAATTCTTCGGCGACGTCGAAACCTACCGCAAGGAATTGCTCGGCACCCTCACCGGCACGCCCGCGGCCGGCGCGAGCGCGACCACCCTGACCGTGAAGTACCAGGGCTGCGCCGATGCCGGCGTGTGCTACCCGCCGCAGACCCGCACCCTGAAGGTCGCGTTGCCGGGCGAAGCGGGCGCTGGCGGCTTCGGCTGTAAGGCGCGCGGGCTGCATGATTATGTCGTCAAGAACGGCTCTGCCGATCATCCCAACGCCGAGGTGAAATTCGCACTGGGTGATGTGGTCAACACCATGATCGGCTGCACTAATGGTGAAACGATCATGCTGTGCCACGACACCTCGCTGCCGCGCCCCTATTCTCTCGGCTTTCGGGTGCAAGGCACCGAGGGGCTGTGGATGGACGTCAACAAGTCGATCTATCTGGAGGGCAAGAGCCCACAGCCGCACCGCTGGGAGCCTGCCGAGGGCTGGTTTGCGAAATACGATCACCCGCTATGGAAACGCTACGCCGATCTGGCGGCAGGGGCCGGGCATGGCGGGATGGACTGGTTCGTGATCCACGCTTTTGTCGAGGCGCTGAAGGCCAAGGCCCCGATGCCAATCGACATTTACGACGCGCTGGCCTGGAGCGCGATCACGCCTCTGTCGGAACAATCGATTGCTGAGGGCAATCGCACGTTAGATTTTCCCGACTTCACCCGAGGGCAGTGGCGCACCCGCAAGCCGATCTTTGCGCTGAACGACGCCTATTGATCGACGCGATTTAGGCCAAGCGCACCGCAAAGGCGAAATTGGTAATCTTGTCGGTATCCTTGACGCCCGGCGCGCTTTCGACGCCGCTGGAGGTATCGACCAGCGGCGCTCCGGTGCGCGCAATCGCCTCGGCAACATTCGTCGGATTTAGCCCGCCTGCCAGCCCCCACGGCAAGGCACCGCGATATCCGGCCAGCAGCGACCAGTCGAACGCCAACCCCATGCCGCCGGGCAGCGCGCCTTTGGGGGTCTTGGCGTCGAACAAGATCAAGTCCGCCGCCCCGGCATAGGCTGCGGCGCGTGCGACATCGCTGGCGCTGGCGACGGGCAGCGCCTTCCACACCGGCTTGCCAAACCGCGCGCGCAACTGGGCCACGCGTTCGGGCGATTCCGAACCGTGCAGCTGCAGCGCGTTCAGCTTGGCTGCCACCAGTGCGTCGGCGATGACAGCATCATCCGCATCGACGAACAAACCGACCATGGCGATCTGGCCAGCTGCGCGCGATGTCAAAGCGCCCGCGACATTCGACGTAACCGCACGGGGCGACGCTGGATAGAACACCAACCCGGCATAGTCCGCCCGCGCCGCGATGGTCGCATCGAGCGCCTCGGGTGTGCTGATCCCGCAAATCTTGATTTTCGCGGGCATGCGGTCAGTCGGGGTTCTGGATCAGCCGCACCAGCGTGCAGTCGGGATCGATCAGGTAGCCGATCCTCAGGCCGCTCGCCTCCAGTTGCGGAGCTTTGAAGCGCGGCCAGCCGGTGCTTTTTTCCTCGGCTCCCGCCGCGTTCACCAATGCCACCATGGCATCGAGATCATCCAACCGCAGGCAACAGCCGAACGAGCTCGTAGCTGGGTCGAGGTCAGGATAGGGGAAGAATTCGAGCTGCAAACCGCCGCGCTGCAGGATCATCCAGCCGCGATCCTTCCAACTCGTCGCAAAGCCCAGCTTCGCATAAAACGCCTCTGTCACATCGAAATCGCGCGATGGCAGATTGGGGGTGACGTGGTCAGCCATGGCTCAGCGCAGCTTGTCGGCCATGCGGGCCGTATGAGTGATTGCGGCGCGGCTATCGGGGGCGGAATGGCTCATCACGATCATGCTGGCCTTGGGGAACGCCGCACCAAACGCGCGCGCTGACGCGGCGTAGTGCTCAGTGTCGGCATCACCGAGATTGCCGAGCGACTTGGCCTTGCTGTCCTTGATCAGGCAGCCACCAAAAGCGATGTCGGTGCCGTCGATCCCAACGGTGATATTGTCACTGGTGTGGCCGGGGCCGGGGTAAAATACCTTGAGCGGGCCAAAGTTGGGCGCGGTTGCTGGTTCGACCCAGCCATTGGCGGCGAAAGTCAGGCTGTGTTGCGCCGCAACCATCCCCTCTTGCGGGGCAAGCTGGTTCGACAACGCATTGGCATAAGTCGCAATCCCCGCCGCATGCAGCGCGTCCATACCGCCCATCTTGTCCTGATGCGCGTGAGTCACCACCGCCAGCGCGACCGGCAGGTTGATCTCCTGCTTGATCCAGTTGAGGATCTGGGCGGTCTGGTCATCGGTCCAGGCGGTATCGACCACCAGCACGCGGCCGCCATCCCTGACGATCAAACCGTTGGAAGCGACTACCCCGTAACCCGGCATGTCGAGATAGGAAGTGTGCTGCCAGACATTCGGTGCGAGCTGGCGGAAAACCAGATCGCCAAACCGTTGGTCGCCAGTTTCCATTTGCTGGCCAATCGTCGGGCGGATTTCACCGGGCATGCACCCGCTCAGCATCAATGCAGCGGCTAATGCGGTGCTCAGCTTCGCGACCGGGTGCATAATATTGGGCAATTCCATCAAGTTTTCCTTTTATTCAGCATTAAAAACCCCGCAAATGCGAGGCCTAGTAAATAGATGATCTTAATTTGGTTCACTGTAGCAAAAATATGGGGCGAATTCAAACATGAGGTGCGACAGTTTCAAAAGCCATATGATAATCAACAAGCTGAGCAAATTTCTCTAATGGTGTAAGCCAATCTAACGCCTTTCTAGGACGAGTATTCAGTGACATGGCAACTTGATTTAAATAATGCTGATCTGCCTGATTTAAATCAATCCCTTTAGGTAAATATTGCCTAATTAAACCATTCATATTTTCGCATGTGCCTTTTT